>NZ_JBHVDX010000009.1:0-96198 GCF_042802555.1 Streptomyces sp. NPDC057474
GTGCGATGTTTCACGTGAAACATCGCACCGCGCTGCTGTCCACCAAAGGCGGCAGAGAACCCGCCGTCACGAATTCTGCGACGTCTGGGCCCACCACTCCTTGAGCGCTGTCACCGCCTCGTCGTGTTCCATCGGCCCGTTCTCCAATCGCAGCTCCAGCAGGAACTTGTACGCCTGCCCGATCACCGGCCCGGGTCCGACGCCCAGGACCTCCATGATCTGGTTGCCGTCGAGGTCCGGGCGGATGGCGTCCAGTTCCTCCTGCTCCTGGAGCTGGGCGATGCGCTCCTCCAGGCCGTCGTACGCGCGGGACAGAGCATTCGCCCTGCGCTTGTTCCGTGTCGTGCAGTCGGAGCGGGTCAACTTGTGGAGCCGGTCCAGGAGCGGGCCGGCGTCGCGCACGTAGCGGCGGACGGCGGAGTCCGTCCACTCGCCGATGCCGTACCCGTGGAAGCGCAGGTGGAGTTCGACCAGGCGCGAGACATCCTTGACGAGTTCGTTGGAGTACTTGAGGGCCGTCATGCGCTTCTTGGTCATCTTGGCGCCCACCACCTCATGGTGGTGGAACGAGACCCGGCCGTCCTTCTCGAATCGACGAGTGCGGGGCTTTCCGATGTCGTGCAGCAGAGCGGCAAGCCGCAAAGCGAGGTCCGGTCCGCTGTCTTCGAGCGCGATCGCCTGCTCCAGAACGATCAGCGTGTGGTCGTAGACGTCCTTGTGCCGATGGTGCTCGTCACGTTCCAGCCGCAGCGCCGGCAGCTCGGGCAGGACGTGCTCCGCGAGACCGGTGTCGACCAGCAGACTCAGGCCCTCGCGGGGGTGGGCGGACAGGATCAGCTTGTTCAGCTCGTCCCGTACCCGCTCCGCCGAGACGATCTCGAGACGGCCTGCCATGTCGCTCATTGCCGAGACGACCTCGGGGGCCACCTCGAAGTCCAGCTGGGCGGCGAAACGCGCGGCCCGCATCATCCGCAGTGGATCGTCGGAGAAGGAATCCTCGGGGGTGCCGGGGGTGCGCAGTACACGCGCCGAGAGGTCCTCGAGCCCACCATGGGGGTCGATGAACTCCTTCTCCGGAAGGGCCACCGCCATCGCGTTCACGGTGAAGTCACGGCGTACGAGATCTTCCTCGATCGAGTCGCCGTACGACACCTCGGGCTTGCGCGAGGTCCGGTCGTACGCCTCGGAGCGGTAGGTCGTGACCTCGATCTGGTAGCCGTCCTTCTGCGCCCCCACCGTGCCGAAGGCGATCCCTACCTCCCAGATCGCGTCAGCCCAGGGACGCACGATCTTCAGCACGTCTTCGGGGCGAGCGTCCGTCGTGAAGTCCAGGTCGTTGCCGAGCCGGCCGAGCAGCGCGTCCCTGACCGAACCGCCGACCAGGGCGAGCGAGAACCCGGCCTCCTGGAAACGGCGGGCGAGGTCGTCGGCGACAGGGGATACTCGCAGCAGTTCACTCACCGCGCGGCGCTGCACCTGGCTCAGGGCACTGATGTCTTCGTTGGCGTTCGGCACAACAGAAAAGGGTACGTGGCGCCGGTGGCAGCGGTCGCCTCCATTGAACGTACACAAGGGCCTCGCGCAGGTGACCCCATCGTCTACCCCTTTGATACGTGCACATACGGGGACAGCCCGGCCTCGTACCCGATCTTGTGGAGCGGACCGCGGCACTTCCCCTCAGCGCGCATCGTTACCATGCGTGGACGCACATTCCGACGACCACTGACGATGACTAGGGACGGGCGAGCGCGTGGCCGAGGCGGCAGACTTCCAGGGGACGAGTCCCTCAGCTGCCCGCCGGTGGCTGCTGCGCACCGGAGCGCTGTTCGCCGGGGCGCCCCTGCTGGCCGGTCTGTTCCAGTTGCCCGTGACCCCGCACGCACAGGCGGCGCCGAAGGCTTCTCTGGCCGAGACCACGGGGTCGAACACCGTCGAGGTCTCCCTGGACTCGCTCAGCCCCAGCGTGCCCACCGACGGCGACACGGTCACCGTCTCCGGCTCGGTCACGAACAAGGGCAAGCAGACGGTCACGGACGCCCATGTGGGCCTGCGCGTGGCCTCGGCGGCCGTGACAGGCCGCTCGGCCATCGATACCGCGGCCAAACGCACCGGCTTCGACCAGTTCGCCGACGGGACGGAGATCGGCGGGAAGTACGTGGAGAAGTTCTCCGAGCTCGCCTCCGGTGTGGCACAGCCCTTCACCATCTCGGTGCCCGTCAAGGAGCTGGACCTCGGCTCGGACGGTGTCTATCAGCTGAGCGTCTCGCTCTCGGGCAAGACCGCCGCCGCTCAATACGACCAGGTCCTCGGCATCCAGCGCACGTTCCTGCCGTGGCAGCCCGACGAGGCGGGTACCAAGACGAAGACGACGTACCTCTGGCCGCTGATCTCCACCACCCATCTGACGGCCGAGACCGGTCCCGGCGAGCAGCAGACGCCCTTCTTCCTGAACGACGACCTGGCCAAGGAGATCTCGGCCGGCGGACGCCTGGAGCAGATGC
The DNA here is from genome assembly GCF_042802555.1 of Streptomyces sp. NPDC057474. Classification (NCBI taxonomy): domain Bacteria; kingdom Bacillati; phylum Actinomycetota; class Actinomycetes; order Kitasatosporales; family Streptomycetaceae; genus Streptomyces; species Streptomyces sp. NPDC057474. The sequence continues at coordinate 2,502 of NZ_JBHVDX010000009.1, forward strand.
TGACGCTGGGCAAGGATCTGGACATCACCTGGGTGATCGATCCGGACCTGCTGGCGTCGGTCGTCGCGATGACGGAGAGCTACCGGGTCCGGAGCGGGGGCACCACCGTCGCGGGCACGAACCAGGCCGTCGCCAAGGAGTGGCTGGCGGAGCTGGAGACGGCGGTCCAGGGCGAGGAAGTGATCGCCCTCCCCTTCGCCGACCCCGACCTCGCGTCGTTGGCCCACAACGGCAAGACGATCACCGGCTCCCTCAGCCGGCTGAAGGACGCCACCGATGTGGCCTCGGACACCGTCCAGAACATCCTCCGAGTGGTACCGGACACGGACTTCGCCTGGCCCGTGAACGGCGCCATCGACCCGTCGATCGTCAAGGTAGCCATCTCCGCGGGCGCCGACAAGGTGATCGCCCGCAGCGACAGCCTGCAGGAAGGCAGCAGCCTGTCCTACACGCCCAACGCGGCCCGGCCCATCGGCGGCGGCACTACGGCGGTGGTCGCGGACGCCCGGCTGTCGACAGCGTTCCAGGGCGACATGACGAAGGCCGAGAGCTCAACGCTGGCGGTGCAGAGGTTCCTCGCCCAGAGCCTGATGACGGACCTCCAGAACAACAAGCAGCGAAGCGTCGTGATCGCCCCGCAGCGCATGCCGTCGGCGAGCCAGACGCAGACGATGGCGGAGGCTCTGACAGCGCTCCAGGGTGGAAACTGGTCGCAGCCCCAGGAGCTGACCGCAGCCGCCGCCGCGAAGCCCGATCCGAGCGCCAACACCAAGATCCCGTCGGACTCGGACCTCTCGTCGCTGCAAAAGCAGGCGCTGCCGAAGTCGGCGTTCGAGGAGATCCAGGCCGCGCAGGCCGACCTCGACCGCTTCAAGGTGATCCTCTCCGACCAGTCCCGCGTGGTCACGCCGTTCGGCAGGACCATGGACCGGGAGATGTCCACCTCCTGGCGGGGCCACTCAGTCGAGGCGGCCGTCTACCGCAACGACGTGCAGACGTACCTCGACTCGCTCACCGAACAGGTCCGGCTGATCGAGAAGTCCGAGACGAAGCTCTCGGGCCGCAGCGCGACGATCCCTGTAACCGTGCAGAACAACCTCGTGCAGGGTGTCGACAACCTGACACTGCGCCTCACGTCGAAGGCCCCGAAGCGTCTGAAGATCGGTGACGACGACTTCGACGAGCAGTCCGTCGACATCTCCGGTGGGCACAGCGAGTCGGTGAAGTTCACCACCAACGCCGAGGCCAACGGCAAGGTCGACGTCGTCGCCCAGCTCTACACGGCGGACGGCGAGAAGTACGGTGACGAGGTCAGATTCACGGTGAACGTCACCGAGATCACGCCCACGGTGATGTTGGTCATCGCCGGTGGCGTCCTGCTCCTCGTCCTCGCCGGATTCCGGATGTACACACAGCGCAAGCGCGCCGCCGCCCGGCTGGAGGCGGAGGGAATCTCGACGGACGACGACGCGTCGGAAAGCGCTCCGGCGGACGAGGACGCGAACGCCGAAGCGGCCTCAGTCGTACACACTGCCGAGGAGGAGGTCCCGGCGAAATCCGGGACGGACGAGCCGGAGCACCCGAGTGACCCGGCACCGGACACCGCTCCGGAAAGCGCCGACCCGTCCGGCACGGGTGAGAGAGTGGACCGTTGAGCGATTGTCGTGGCCGGTTGGCCCGGGGACGATGAGGTGGGGTAGCCATGAACGCGCCGTACGACGGTGACCGCGGCCAGGGCGCGGCCGACTCGGGGTATCCCGACGGCCCGCTGCCCGGGCCGGGCCAGGTCCCGCCGCAGCCTCCCGCGGACATGTACCTCCAGGACGCCTACGACCAGGACCCCTTCCGCGCGCGGGATCTCGCCGCCCAGGACCCGGTGGCCGAGGCTCTCTACGACCGTGCCGCGCACCCGCCGCCCGCTCCGGGCACGTACCAGCCGCAACAGCCGCTCTACTCCCAGCCGTCGGCGCCGCAGTACGCCCCCGACCCGCGCGTGTGGGCGCAGACGCCGGCGCCCGAGCCCGAAGGGCCGACACGGCATCTGCCGTACGGCGACGACGCACGAACGACCCAGTTCGTCGGCGTGGACGACCTGATGACCCAGGCCGGCGAGGAGCGCCACGAGCCGGACGCGTTCGCCCATCTCTTCCGCGACCAGCAGCAGAGCGGCCACACCCCCATGGGGCAGCCCTCCGTTCCCGGGCCGACCCCCGCCCCTGTCCCCGGTCCGGGTCGCCCGGCGTACGAGGAGCCCGCACCCGCTCCGACACCCGCGCCTGCCGCCAAGAAGGGCGGGCGGGCCTCGGGCCTGCTGAAGTCCAGCGCCGTGATGGCGGCGGGCACCATGGTTTCGCGCCTCACCGGCTTCATCCGCTCGGCGATGATCGTCTCGGCGCTGGGCCTCGCCCTCCTCGGTGAGTCCTTCCAGGTCGCCTACCAGCTGCCGACGATGATCTACATCTTGACCGTCGGCGGTGGTCTCAACTCCGTCTTCGTGCCGCAGCTCGTCCGTGCCATGAAGGACGACGACGACGGCGGAGAGGCGTACGCCAACAGACTGCTGACCCTGGTCATGGTGATCCTGGGCCTCCTCACCGCACTCGCCATGTTCGCCGCGCCACTACTCGTCCGCGCGCTGTCGACACCCCTCGCCACCAACGCCGAGGCCAACGACGTCGCCGTCACCTTCACCCGGTACTTCCTGCCCTCGATCTTCTTCATGGGCATCCACGTGGTGATGGGGCAGATCCTCAACGCCCGTGGCCGCTTCGGCGCGATGATGTGGACCCCGGTCCTCAACAACATCGTCATCATCGTCACCCTCGGCGCGTTCCTCTGGGTCTACGGCAGCGCGGCCGACTCCCATATGTCGGTCGAGAACATCCCGCCGGAGGGAGAGCGACTGCTCGGTATCGGCATCCTCCTGGGCCTTGTGGTCCAGGCCCTGGCGATGATCCCGTACCTGCGGGAGACCGGGTTCCGGATGCGGCTGCGCTTCGACTGGAAGGGTCACGGTCTCGGCAAGGCCGCGATGCTCGCCAAGTGGACGATCCTGTTCGTGCTCGCCAACCAGGCGGGTGCCCTCGTCGTCACCCAGTTGGCGACCGCCGCGGTCACGGAGACGAGGATCGCCGGCACCGGTTTCAGCGCCTACGCCAACGCCCAGCTCATCTGGGGCTTGCCGCAGGCCATCATCACCGTCTCGCTCATGGCCGCCCTCCTGCCGCGCATCTCGCGCTCGGCCGCCGAGGACGACCCGGGCGCCGTTCGTGACGACATCTCACAGGGCCTGCGCACCACGGCGGTCGCCATCGTGCCGATCGCCTTCGGCTTCGTCGCGCTCGGCATCCCGATGTGCACGCTGATCTTCGGTTCCTCCGGCACGGGCGCGGCCACGAACATGGGCTTCATGCTGATGGCCTTCGGGCTCGGCCTGATCCCGTATTCCGTGCAGTACGTCGTCCTCCGCGCCTTCTACGCATACGAGGACACCCGGACCCCGTTCTACAACACAGTCATCGTGGCCGCCGTCAACGCGAGCGCCTCCGCGGTGTGTTTCTTCGTGATCCCGGCCCGCTGGGCCGTGGTCGGCATGGCGGCCTCGTACGGTCTGGCGTACATGATCGGTGTCGGCGTCGCCTGGCGTCGGCTCAAGAAGCGGCTGGGCGGGGACCTGGACGGATCCAAGGTCATGCGGACGTACGCGCGGCTGTCCATCGCCTCGCTGCCCGCGGCGCTGCTCAGCGGCGCCGCCTGCTACGGCATCAGCCGGACCCTGGGACAGGGCGTCGGCGGCTCGATGCTCGCACTCGTCGGGGGAGGAATCGTTCTGCTCGGTGTCTTCTACGTCGCCGCGCGACGCATGCGCATCGAAGAGCTCAACTCGATGGTCGGCATGGTCCGCGGACGGCTGGGGCGCTGAGGCTGGGGTACGCGCACAACCATCGTCCGCCGCCGCGTGTCGCTCATAGCGGCGGACTGTGGGCACAATTGGCTTTGGCGTTTCAGAGCGCTCAACGGATGGGGAGGCAGGAACGACGGTGGCGGAACGGAGCACGGCTGCCGTCGACGTGGCAGACAACAGCGGCGACGAGCCGCTGACCGCACAAGCGGACCAGTCCACGGCCGACGGGGAGGCCCAGAACCGGGAGCGGGACACGGAAAGCTCGGCGAGCGAAGAGGCACAGGGGAGCGGCGGTACCGAGAGCCCTTCGAAGACGACACCGCCCGAACTGCACAGCGGCCACAAACTCGCCAGGCGCTACCGCCTCGAAGAGTGCGTCACCCGTCTGGACGGCTTCAGCAGTTGGCGTGCCGTGGACGAGAAACTGCGTCGCGCGGTCGGGGTGCATGTGCTGCCCGCCGACCACGCGCGCGCTCGTTCCGTGCTGGCGGCGGCCCGATCCTCAGCGTTGCTGGGTGACCCCCGCTTCGTCCAGGTGCTGGACGCGGTCGAGGAGAACGACCTCGTGTACGTGGTGCACGAATGGCTGCCCGACGCCACGGAGCTGACGGCTCTGCTGGCCTCCGGCCCGCTGGAACCGCATGACGCGTACCAGATGGTCACGCAGATCTCCCACGCCATGGCCGCTGCGCACCGCGAGGGCCTCTCGCATCTGCGGCTCAACCCGAGCGCCGTGCTGCGTTCCGCCTCCGGGCAGTGGCGCATCCGCGGTCTCGCGGTGAACGCCGCGCTGCGCGGCATCGGCTCGGACACCCCGCAGCGCACGGACACGGAGGCGATCGGCGCGCTGCTGTACGCGGCGCTCACCCAGCGCTGGCCGTACGAGAACGACGCGCACGGCCTCTCCGGGCTCCCCAAGGGCGTCGGGCTCATCGCGCCCGACCAGGTCCGTGCGGGAATCCACAGGGGGCTGTCGGAGCTCTCCATGCGCGCGCTCGTCAACGACGGTGCCACCGCCTCCCGCCACGAGTCTCCGTGCACGACGCCGGAGGAACTGGTGAAGGCGGTAGGTGAGATGCCACGCATTCGCCCGCCGGAGCCCGCGTTCACCGCGCCGCCCGACTACCAGCGCACGACGTACCAGCAGGGGACGTACGGCCGTCAGGCACCGCACCCCGGCGTCACCCAGCCGCTGCAGGCCCCGCCGCCCCCGCTGCAGAGCCGGACCGGCAAGGCCCTCAAGTGGGCCGTCTCGGCCCTGCTGATCGCCGCACTCGGTCTTGGCAGCTGGCAGCTGGCCGACGCGCTCATGAGCCGTGGGGACCAGTCCAGCGAGCCGGACACCAGCCAGACGACGGACGGCAACGACAAGGGCACCGACAAGGCCAAGCCCGTTACGGCGCTCAGCATCAACGGCGCCGCGGAGTACTACCCGGACGGGAAGCCCCAACACGCCAACGACGTGGGCCTGACGTACGACAAGAGCGCGTCGACGTACTGGCGCACCTACTCCTTCACCGGCGGCCCCACGCTGGCTCCGTACAAGCAGGGCGTCGGCATCGTCTACGACCTCGGCTCGGCGCAGGAGGTGTCGGCGGCCTCAATAGGGCTGTACTACTCCGGCGACCACACCACGGCCACGCTCTACGCGGCCGACTCCCTGTCGTCGTCCGCTCCGCTCAGCTCCATGACGAAGATCGCCACGAACAAGACGACCGGGACGGAACTGACGATCTCCGCCAAGAAATCGGTGAAGACCCGGTACGTTCTCGTGTGGCTCACCGATGTGCCCAGGGCGGACGCCGACCAGTTCAGTCGCGCCGGCTACAAGCAGGCGATCACCGATGTGAAGTTCACGGGCTGAGAGTTCACCGAGGGAGGGGGTCAATGGCGCACGGCGCTGATCACAGCGGGGTGAGCGATCAGGATCTCCTGGCCCGGCATGTCGAGGGCGACCCCGACGCCTTCGGTGAACTCGTACGGCGGCACCGGGACCGGCTGTGGGCGGTGGCGCTGCGGACTCTGGGAGACCGCGAGGAGGCCGCTGACGCCGTTCAGGATGCGCTGGTGTCCGCCTATCGGGCCGCCCACACCTTCCGGGGCCAGTCGGCCGTCACGACGTGGCTGCATCGCATCACGGTGAACGCCTGCCTGGACCGTGCCCGCAAGACTGCGTCCCGCAAGACGTCGCCCGTCGACGACACCGAGCGCCTGGAGCAGCTCCTGGAGCCGCACGAGTCGGCTTCCGCTCCGGCCGAGCGCAACGATCTGCACCGCCAGCTGCTGAAGGCTCTGGGCACCCTGCCGAAGGATCAGCGGGCGGCGCTCGTCCTGGTGGACATGCAGGGCTACCCGGTGGCGGAGGCCGCGCGAATCCTCGACGTGCCGACCGGCACGGTGAAGAGCCGCTGTGCCCGTGGCAGAGCCAGACTTCTGCCGCTCCTGACCCATCTCCGTACGGATGGCGAGGGTGACGGCGGCAAAAAGTCGGGGAGTGGAAGGAACCGGGCGCAGGGGACATCCGTCCCACCCGCAGCGGGACCACATGATGCAGGGCCAAGCGATTCAGCTGCTGTGAAGGGCGGAGGTGGGCGAGCGTGACATCCACGACCGACACGGCCGGGCACCCGGAAGTCGCGGAGATCTCCGACCTCAGCGAAGGTCTGCTCCCGCCGACCCGCACCGCGAATGTCCGTCAGCACCTGGACGAGTGCCCCCTCTGCGCCGACGTGTACGCCTCGCTGGAGGAGATCCGCGGTCTGCTCGGCACCCTGCCGGGCCCTCCCCGTATGCCCGACGACGTGGCGGGGCGGATCGATGCCGCCCTGGCTGCCGAGGCCCTGCTGAACGCCACGGCACCCGAGCGCGATACCGCCGAGGAGTCTGCCGCGGCCAGCGCCTCCCGCACGGCGGCGAGCGAGGACGGCGCGCATGTTTCACGTGAAACATCGTCCGTCGTGAATCGCCCCGCCGGTCATCCACGCGCGTCCACCGGCCCGGGCCGCACGAGCCAGAAGCGCCGCAACCGTCGTAGGACGGTCATCGGGGCCGTCTTCGCGATCGTAGCCCTGGGTTTCGGTGCTGTCCTTCTTCAGTCGATCGGTGAGAGCGACGGTCCCACGAGCGCGGCTCCGACACCGACCTCCGCCACTTTCTCCGGCGGCAAGCTGGAGACGCGGGTCAATGACCTCCTGGGCAAGGCCGAGACCCCGAGCTCGCCTGAGAAGGATCCCTTCGGGACTGCGGCGACACCGGACAAGAGTAAGAACACGGTCCTCAAGGCCGACGTGCCCGTCTGTATCGCAAAGGGTATCGGCGACACCACGGGCGCTCTCGCTTCCGAACAGGGCACCTACCGGGGAGCGGACGCCTATCTCGTGCTGGTGCCCGACCGCTCCGACGACTCGCGCGTCACCGCTTACGTCGTCGATGCGTCCTGCTTGGACAATGCTTCGGAGCCCGCCGGCGACATTCTCGCGAAGCACTCCTTCGCCCGCCCCTGAAGACCGTCTCTCGCACTGTGCCACCCTTGGCGCCACTGTGCGGCGCCTCGTCTCCGTGTGCCCGGACACACCGGGAATGTACGCCCCTTAGGATCCGTTGGGTCGGGTGAGAGTTCCGAGAGCAGCTCCCACCGGCAGTACCCAGCAGTCTCCAGAGACGAGGAATCAAGCCGTGAGCGACGTCCGTAACGTGATCATCATCGGCTCCGGGCCCGCCGGCTACACGGCGGCGCTCTACACCGCGCGCGCGTCGCTGAAGCCGTTGGTGTTCGAGGGCGCCGTCACCGCAGGCGGCGCGCTGATGAACACCACCGAGGTGGAGAACTTCCCCGGATTCCGAGACGGGATCATGGGCCCCGACCTCATGGACAACATGCGGGCCCAGGCCGAGCGCTTCGGTGCCGAGCTCATCCCGGACGACATCGTCGCCGTCGACCTGAGCGGCGAGGTCAAGACCGTCACGGACACCGCCGGCACAGTGCACCGTGCCAAGGCCGTCATCGTCACCACGGGCTCCCAGCACCGCAAGCTCGGGCTGCCCAACGAGGATGCTCTCTCCGGCCGCGGTGTCTCCTGGTGCGCCACCTGTGACGGGTTCTTCTTCAAGGACCAGGACATCGCCGTGATCGGTGGCGGTGACACCGCGATGGAGGAGGCCACTTTCCTCTCGCGGTTCGCCAAGTCCGTGACCATCGTCCACCGCCGGGACACGCTGCGTGCCTCCAAGGCCATGCAGGAGCGCGCGTTCGCCGACCCCAAGATCTCCTTCGTGTGGGACAGCGAGGTCGCCGAGATCCAGGGCGACCAGAAGCTCGCCGGACTGAAGCTGCGCAACATCAAGACGGGCGAGACCTCCGAGCTGCCGACGACGGGTCTGTTCATCGCGATCGGCCACGACCCGCGCACGGAACTCTTCAAGGGTCAACTCGACCTGGACGACGAGGGCTACCTGAAGGTGGCTTCCCCCTCGACCCGGACGAACCTCACCGGTGTCTTCGGCGCGGGTGACGTCGTCGACCACACGTACCGCCAGGCGATCACCGCGGCCGGCACCGGCTGCTCCGCCGCTCTCGACGCCGAGCGCTACCTCGCCGCCCTCGCTGACGGCGACCAGGCCGCCGAGCCCGAGAAGACCACCGTCTGACCCCCGTCCGCCCCACCGCACCAATCAGTTAGGAGCCCTCAGTGGCCGGCACTCTGAAGAATGTGACCGACGACTCCTTCGAGCAGGACGTCCTCAAGAACGAAAAGCCCGTCCTGGTGGACTTCTGGGCCGCCTGGTGCGGTCCGTGCCGCCAGATCGCGCCGTCCCTCGAAGCGATCGCCCAGGAGTACGGCGACAAGATCGAGATCGTCAAGCTCAACATTGACGAGAATCCGGCCACGGCTGCCAAGTACGGCGTCATGTCCATCCCGACGCTGAACGTCTACCAGAGTGGCGAGGTAGCCAAGACCATCGTCGGCGCCAAGCCCAAGGCAGCGATCGTGCGTGACCTCGAGGACTTCATCGCCGAGTGATGTTTCACGTGAAACACGAAGGGGCCAACCCGCTCGGGTTGGCCCCTTCGCTTTAGAGCGGTCGCAACGCGGGCTCCTTCTGAACGGCTCCCAGAAGCCGGTCCAAGGCCAGCTCGACGTCCTCCTTCCAGGAGAGCGTCGTCCGCAGCTCCAACCGCAGCCGGGGACAAGAGGGGTGAGAACGGACCGTCTTGAAGCCCACGGCCGTCAGATGGTCCGCGGGAAGGACACACGCCGGTTCCTCCCAGCGGGCGTCACCGAAGGCCTCGATCGCCTTGAAGCCCCGCCGCAGTAGATCCTTGGCAACCGTCTGGAGCATCACACGGCCGAGTCCCTGGCCCTGGTAGCCCTGCATGATGAAGGCGGTCATCAACTGCACCGCGTCGGGAGACACCGGACTCGTGGGGAACGCCATGGAGCGGGGCACATACGCCGGAGGCGCGTACAGCACGAAGCCCACCGGTACCTCGTCCACGTAGACGACTCGACCGCAGGACCCCCAGTCCAGCAGGACGGCGGAGATCCACGCCTCCTTCTCCAGGGCGGGGGTGCCCGCCTTTACCGCGGCCTCGCCGCTGACTGGGTCCAACTCCCAGAAGACGCACGAGCGACAGCGCTTGGGAAGGTCCTGAAGGTTGTCCAGCGTGAGCGGTACGAGCCGACGCCCCATGAAGGCTGTTCCTCGCTTCCTTCGCCCGCAGCGTCGCGAGCGGCTGTCAGAGCACTCCGCTCCCTGAGCAGACTGCCGACGAATCCGCCGACCGCTCCCAGTCCCAGTCCTGCGGTCACCAGTCCGGAACGGCTCACGGTTCGCATGGCCCCGCCTCTCCCAAGAAGATCCGCCAGGTCGATGCGCCATACCCGAACGCATCGTATCCACGATGCGATTGCCTAGATACCGCCTGAAAGCAAAGAGCGGGCTGTGTCCGGTATTCATCGGACACAGCCCGTTCATGCGGTCGACGAGCTGAAGGCCGTCCTACCAGTCGAAGGCTCAGGCCTCCGTCTCGTCCGAGTCGTCGTCCAGGAGACTCTTCTGTAGCGCCAACTTCTCGCCCGGGGCAAGCGTGCTCAGAATCCGCTCGAGGTCCTCCGTGGACGCGAACTCCACGGTGATCTTGCCCTTCTTCTGGCCCAGATCGATCTTCACCCGCGTCTCGAAACGATCCGAGAGCCGGGTCGCGAGTTCACCCAGTGCCGGAGAGGGCACGGAGCCGGCCCGTGGGCCCTTGGACCGTGCGGCGGCCTTCGGACCCGAGCCCATGAGGGTGACGATCTCTTCGACGGCTCGGACCGACAGCCCTTCGGCCACGATCCGATGAGCGAGCTTGTCCTGCTCCTCCGAGTCCTCGACGGAGAGCAGCGCCCGGGCGTGCCCAGCCGAGAGAACACCGGCAGCCACACGACGCTGGACCGCGGCCGAGAGCTTCAGCAGACGCAGAGTGTTGGAGACCTGAGGGCGGGATCGACCGATACGGTCCGCCAACTGGTCGTGCGTGCAGTTGAAGTCCTTGAGCAACTGGTCGTAGGCGAACGCCTCTTCCAGCGGGTTCAGCTGGGCACGATGCAGGTTCTCCAGAAGCGCATCGAGAAGAAGCTTCTCGTCGTCCGTGGCCCGCACGATCGCCGGGATCGCCTCCAGACCGGCCTCATGACAGGCTCGCCAGCGCCGCTCACCCATGATGAGCTCGTAGCGGGCCGGACCCACCTGCCGTACGACGATAGGCTGGAGAAGGCCGACCTCCTTGATGGAGGTGACGAGTTCTTGGAGCAGGTCCTCGTCGAACACCTCGCGCGGCTGGCGCGGGTTCGGGGTGATGGAGTCGAGAGGCAGTTCGGCGAAGTAGGCGCCGATGGGCGCTGCGGGAAGTTCCACCGCGCCGTTCGGCGACTGCTCCTCTGTTTCACGTGAAACAGGCGGGAGAGTGACCACCTTCGAGGCCACCACCCCACGCTCAGGGATGAAGACAGATGTCGCCGCCGGTGGTGCGGATGCGGGTGCTCCCGCTGCCGGGGATTCCTTCTCTCCTGTCGCGGCTGCTGGGATCAGTGCGGCGAGACCACGGCCCAACCCCCTCCGTCGATCACTCACTGGATCCCCTCCACCACGCTCGGATTGTCCTGAGCACCGATATGGGCGCGCGTCGGGTCGTACCCCACGCCCACGCCCCTCAGTGCGATTTCTCGTGCCGCCTCAAGGTAGGAGAGGGCACCGCTCGATCCTGGATCGTAAGTCAGCACCGTCTGCCCGTAGCTCGGCGCCTCGGAGATACGGACCGAGCGGGGAATGCTCGTCCGCAGCACCTCGTCGCCGAAGTGGGTGCGCACCTCGTCGGCTACCTGGGACGCCAGACGCGTCCGGCCGTCGTACATGGTGAGCAGGATGGTCGACACATGGAGGACGGGGTTGAGGTGTCCCCGCACCAGGTCGACATTGCGGAGCAGCTGGCCGAGGCCCTCCAGCGCGTAGTACTCGCACTGGATCGGGATGAGGACTTCCTGGCCGGCGACCAATGCGTTCACCGTCAGCAGGCCGAGCGAGGGCGGGCAGTCGATGAGGATGTAGTCCAAAGGCTGCTCGTACGCCTGAATCGCGCGCTGCAGCCGGCTCTCTCGTGCCACCAGAGACACCAACTCGATCTCCGCACCGGCGAGATCGATCGTGGCAGGTGCGCAGAAGAGACCCTCTACATCGGGAACGGGCTGGACGACTTCTGCCAGCGGCTTGCTGTCGATCAGCACGTCGTAGATGGACGGCACGTCGGCGTGATGGTCGATCCCCAGGGCGGTGGACGCGTTGCCCTGGGGGTCGAGGTCGATCACCAGGACACGGGCACCGTGCAGAGCCAGCGAAGCGGCGACGTTGACCGTCGTCGTGGTCTTGCCGACGCCGCCCTTCTGGTTGGCGACCACCATGACTCGGGTCCGCTCAGGCCGCGGCAGGCCCTCGCCGGCGCGGCCCAGAGCCTCTACCGCCAGTTGGGCAGCACGACCGATGGGAGTGTCGTCCATCGGGGGCGGTGTTTCACGTGAAACATCCTCCCCCATCGACTCGGTACGGGGACCGGGGACCGGATCGGTCATCGGTCCCGCGATGTTGGCGTCGGACCGCAAGGATTCACTCTCCTCGACTTCAGGCTCGCAATGAACAGAGCCTCCCATGTCTTCGGGGTCGTGAACCAGTGAGGCCTTGTGTTCTGTGGAGAATTCCACCTTTGTGGAAAACTCCGTTACCTCTCCGAGTGACCCGAGAGGCTTCCGGTCGCGCGGTTCGGCCGCGGCGCGGCCACGACTGATGATGCCGTGCAGCAGTGAGCGACGTTTCACGTGAAACACGATGCCTAGCGGCACAGGCCATGCTCGCGCGACACTCCGAGATGCATAGGTTTGGAAGCTTGTGTGGAGTACGACTCGTCGTCAGGACGGATCAGCGAACGTCCTAGTTCAATGCCTAGCGGCGTCGACGTGCTCGCCCTGCCTGAGCCGCCTTCGCCCGCTTCGCCGCGAAGCGCACGCCACCCGGGCTTTCCCCGACCTCCACGCGGACCACCGTGGACAGTGGATCGACCACCCCCTCGCCGACATGGAGGATAGAGGTCTCCACCGCGCCGAGCTTGCTCAGGGCCGTGCCAGAGCTCTTCAGCTCCTCCTCCGCGGTGTCGCCCTTGAGCGCCAACATCTCTCCGTACGGACGCAGCAGCGGAATGCCCCAGGCAGCCAGGCGGTCCAGCGGGGCCACGGCCCGAGCCGTCACCACATGGACCGGCTGCAGCGTTCCAAGAACCTCTTCGGCTCGGCCACGGACAACGGTCACGTGGTCGAGACCCAGGAGCTCGACAACCTCAGTCAGGAAGTTCGTGCGCCGCAGCAGTGGCTCCAGCAGCGTGATCTTCAGATCGTCCCGGACGAGGGCCAACGGAATGCCGGGCAGGCCGGCACCGGAGCCGACATCGCACACCGTCACCCCCTCGGGCACGACCTCGGAGAGCACCGCGCAGTTCAGCAGGTGCCTCTCCCACAGGCGGGGTACCTCCCGCGGGCCGATGAGCCCTCGCTGCACTCCCGCCTCAGCCAGGAGCTCGGCGTACCTAACCGCGTCGGCGTAGCGATCGCCGAATACGTCGCGCGCCTGCTCGGGCGCAGGGGGGAGCTCCGCTGCCTCCGTCACGGGGACCGTCCTTCCGTACCGCAAGAGCGCACTGGGCGCTGACATCAGAACAACAGGCTGACAAAGTTCGGCCCCGCCTGCGGGCAGACGGGGCCGGAGAAACGTACGTGCCGAATCAGGCGGGCAGCACGATGACGAAGCGCTGCGGCTCCTCGCCCTCTGACTCGCTGCGCAGGCCCGCGGACTTGACCGCGTCGTGCACGACCTTGCGCTCGAAGGGCGTCATCGGCTTCAGCTTCACGGGCTCACCGGTACTCTTGGCCTCGGCCGCCGCCTTGGCACCCAGTTCGGAGAGCTCGGCACGCTTCTGCGCGCGGTAGCCCGCGATGTCCAGCATCAGACGGCTGCGGTCACCGGTCTCGCGGTGCACGGCCAGACGCGTGAGCTCCTGGAGCGCCTCGAGCACCTCGCCCTCCCGGCCGACGAGCTTGCTCAGATCGCGGCTGCCGGAGTCGCTGATGATCGACACAGAGGCACGGTCGGCCTCGACGTCCATGTCGATGTCGCCGTCGAGATCGGCGATGTCCAGCAGACCTTCCAGGTAGTCCGCCGCAATCTCACCTTCCTGCTCCAGGCGGGTGAGGGTGTCGCCACCCTCGGAGGCGGTGGAGGTGGTGCCTTCCGTCACGGGATGGGCTCCTTCTTACTTCTTGGACGGGGACTTGGGGCGCTGCTGGCCCTTGCGCTGACCGGACTGGGCCTTGCTGCGGCCACCGGCACCGGGCTTGGGCGCGGCCTTCTTGGCAGCGGCCGCCGGCTTGGCATCCTCCGGCTGGTCGGACTTGATCAGCGAAGTGGGCTCGGTCTTGGGCTCGTCGTCGTCGGCGGTCTTCGCACCCCCGGACTGACGCTGGGCCTTGGTCTGGCGCTTGGGCTGCTGACGCTTGGGGGTGCCGGACGTCGGCGTACCGTCCTCGGCCATGGCGACGGCCGAGGCCTCGCTCTTGGCCACGGTGCCGTCGCTCTGGGCCGCGAGGCCCTCCTTGCCCAGGCCGGTGATGAACTTCCGCTCGTGCTCGTTGCGGTCACGGCCCTTGGCGACGATCGCCTTGACGATGGCGCGCTCACGGCGGTTGCGGGTCTTGCCGTGCCGCGTGACGTGCTTGAAGAGGCGCTCCAGGTAGGCGGCCTGGGCCTTGGACCCCGGGGTCGGGTTGTTGTGGATGACGTACATCTGCTGACCCATGGTCCACACGTTGGTGGTCAGCCAGTAGACGAGGACACCGACCGGGAAGTTGATGCCGAAGACGGCGAACATGACCGGGAAGACGTACATCAGCATCTTCTGCTGCTGCATGAACGGCGTCTTCACCGTGGTGTCGACGTTCTTCGTCATCAGCTGGCGCTGCGTGTAGAACTGCGACGCCGACATCAGGACGATCATGACCGCGGTCACGACGCGGACGGTGATCAGCGAGGCGTCGAGCGCGGCGACGTCCGAAGAGCTGTCGGTGAACTTCGCGGCCAGCGGAGCACCGAAAATGTGCGCCTTCTGCGCGCTCTGCAGCAGGCTCTCGTTGATGACACCAATGGTGTCGTTGTTCGCGATGCTGTTGAGCACGTGGTACAGCGCGAAGAAGAACGGGGACTGCGCCAGGATGGGAAGGCATGAGGAGAGCGGGTTGGTACCCGTCTCCTTGTACAGCTTCATCATCTCTTCGGACTGGCGCTGCTTGTCGTTCTTGTAGCGCTCCTGGATCTTCTTCATCTCGGGCTGGAGCGTCTGCATCGCCCGGGTCGCCTTGATCTGCTTCACGAAGAGCGGGATCAGGCAGATACGGATCAGGATCACCAAGGACACGATGGACAGGCCCCAGGCCCACCCGGTGTCAGCGCCGAAGAGGGCGCCGTACACCTTGTGGAACTGGACGATGACCCAGGAGACAGGTGTCGTGATGAAGCTGAAGAGACTGGCAATCGTGTCCACTAATCATGCTCCTTGGGCATGGGACGGGCTCTCGGCGGCCGGGCTCGAAGGAACGTGCCCCTCGGTGGCCGGTTCGGCGGCGGAGGACCCGCCCTTGCGTGCGCGCCACGTACCACGCAACATCTCGTGCCATCGCGGGCGCTTGCGCGGCGGGACGTGGTCCACACCGCCGAGCGACCACGGATTGCACCGCAGGATGCGCCAGGCGGTGAGTGCCGTTCCCTTAATCGCACCGTGCCGGTCGATGGCCGTGTAGCCGTAGTGGGAGCACGACGGGTAGTACTTGCACACCGGCCCGAGCAGCGGACTGATCGTCCACTGGTACAGCTTGATCAGCGCCAGCAGCGGGTACTTCATCGTGCGCCCCCTCCCAGCAACCGCCCTATGGCGGCATCCAGGTCTTGGGCCAGTTGTACGTGGTCGGCGTCACCCGCTCCGGGCAGCGCTCGTACCACTACCAGGCTACCGGGGGGCAACAGGGCGACTCGATCCCGCATCAGGTGGCGAAGCCTGCGCTTCACCTTGTTGCGTACGACCGCGCCGCCGACAGCCTTGCTCACGACGAAACCCGCACGCGTCGGGGGAGCGCTCTCCCCAGGCGCGTGCGGGTCCGTGGCACCGCTACGTAGGTGAACGACGAGGAGCGGGCGTCCGGCCCGGCGTCCTCGTCGTACCGCGGTCGCGAAGTCCTCGCGCCGCCTCAGCCGATGCTCGGTAGGCAGCACGACGTCATGACCTGATCGGGATCAGGCGGAAAGGCTGGCGCGACCCTTGCTGCGGCGGTTCGCGAGAATCGCGCGGCCTGCACGGGTACGCATCCGCAGGCGGAAGCCGTGGGTCTTCGCGCGACGACGGTTGTTCGGCTGGAAGGTGCGCTTGCTCACTCGGGGGCTCCAGAAAGAAATCGGTGTTTGCGGGTGCCGTCCTGGCTGTCACCGTGCGCCCACGAGTAGCTCGTATAAACGCCCGAGTGCACCGCTGTCCGATCACCTGACGCGATCTGTGCCCATCGGAGGCAGGCGGCAGCAGCCATCGACAACTCGACCTGGTTACGGTACGCGCGGCTACGCCATCCGGTCAAACCGGAGGTCGCAGGGAGACACTATCCACAGGCTGGGGACAACAACTTGAACCGTACCGGTCGCCGTGACTACCGTGACTGAACTCCGATTCGTTCCCTTTCCTTTGGCTGCTGGGCCCGAACCCACCCACCAGCACCTCGTTCCGAGCGCCCCACCCGAGTTCCAAACCGACCTGTCCCAGAACCACACGTTCGTGGGACCTGTGAGAGAGCGTGCCCTGTGGCTGACGTACCTGCCGATCTTGCCGCAGTGTGGCCACGAGTACTGGAGAAGCTCCTCGGTGAGGGCCGCGGTCAGGGCGTCGAGGTGAAGGACGAGCGCTGGATCAAGCGCTGCCAACCGCTCGCACTGGTCGCGGACACGGCTCTTCTCGCCGTCCCGAACGAGTTCGCGAAGGGCGTACTCGAGGGCCGTCTCGCGCCGATTGTCAGCGAGACCCTGAGCCGGGAGTGCGGCCGCCCGATCCGTATCGCGATCACCGTCGACAGCTCCGTCGGCGAGCCCTCGCCCCCGCCGGTCCAGCACCGCTTCGAGGAGCCCGAGCTCCCCTCCGTCCCGGCACAGAACCGCGACGCCTACGACAGCAGGAACACGTATGACGGCCAAGGCCGCGATGCGCGCGGCGGGTACGAGAACCAGAACGCGTATGAGGCCCAGAACGGCTATGACGGCCAGGCCCGCGATCCCTACGAGGGGTACGGCCGCCACCGGGCCGACGACCGCGGTCCGGGGCGCGGCGAACCCCTGAGCGGCGGGCCCGGTGACCAGCTTCCGCCCCCGCGTACGGACCAGCTCCCCACCGGCCGCTCGGACCAGCTTCCGACCGCGCGCCCCGCGTATCCGTCCGAGTACCAGCGGCCCGAACCCGGCGCCTGGCCGCGGCCGTCGCAGGACGACTACGGCTGGCAGCAGCAGCGGCTGGGTTTCCCGGATCGGGACCCGTACGCCTCGCCGTCGTCGGACTACCGCTCGCAGTCGCGGGATCGGCCGCCGTACGACCAGCCTCGCGGCGACTACGACCGGCCACGTGCCGACTCCGACTATGGGCGGCCGGACCGGCGTGAGCTTCCCGATCCGCCGCCGGGCTCGGGGCATGTGCACCGGGGCGGCCCGGCGAGCAGCGCGCCCGGCCCGCTGGCGGCGCAGCCCGCGCCGGCGCCCGGTCCTGGTGAGCCGACGGCACGCCTGAACCCGAAGTACCTCTTCGACACCTTCGTCATCGGCGCCTCGAACCGTTTCGCGCACGCGGCCGCCGTGGCCGTCGCCGAGGCGCCGGCGAAGGCGTACAACCCCCTCTTCATCTATGGGGAGTCGGGACTCGGCAAGACGCACCTGCTGCACGCGATCGGGCACTACGCGCGCAGCCTCTACCCGGGCACGCGGGTGCGGTATGTGAGCTCGGAGGAGTTCACCAACGAGTTCATCAACTCCATCCGCGACGGCAAGGGCGACAGCTTCCGCAAGCGGTACCGGGAGATGGACATCCTGCTCGTGGACGACATCCAGTTCCTGGCGGACAAGGAGTCGACGCAGGAGGAGTTCTTCCACACCTTCAATACGCTCCACAACGCGAACAAGCAGATCGTGCTCTCCAGCGACCGGCCGCCGAAGCAGTTGGTGACCCTGGAGGACCGGCTGCGGAACCGTTTCGAGTGGGGTCTGATCACCGACGTCCAGCCGCCCGAGCTGGAGACGCGTATCGCGATCCTCCGCAAGAAGGCGGTGCAGGAGCAGCTCAACGCCCCGCCGGAGGTACTGGAGTTCATCGCGTCCCGTATCTCGCGCAATATCCGCGAGCTGGAGGGCGCGCTGATCCGGGTGACGGCGTTCGCGTCGCTCAACCGGCAGCCGGTGGACCTCGGTCTTACCGAGATCGTGCTCAAGGACCTGATTCCGGGCGGCGAGAACGCGTCTCCCGAGATCACCGCCACCGCGATCATGGGCGCGACGGCCGACTACTTCGGGCTCACGGTCGAGGACCTGTGTGGCACCTCGCGCGGCCGCGCCCTGGTGACCGCCCGCCAGATCGCCATGTACCTGTGCCGTGAGCTGACCGACCTGTCGCTGCCCAAGATCGGCGCGCAGTTCGGCAACCGTGACCACACCACCGTCATGCACGCCGACCGCAAGATCCGCGCGCTGATGGCCGAGCGGCGCTCCATCTACAACCAGGTGACGGAGCTGACGAACCGCATCAAGAACGGCTGACAAAAGGGCCGTCGTAGTCGCTGAGGGCGCCCCGGGACGAGTTCCCGAGGGCGCCCTCTGTGTTTCGGAGAACTCTTCCGGTGGCCCAGGACCGCTTCTGCGGGCGCTTCCGAGGGCGCTTCCGGCGTGCCGCGCACACGTGCCGAGGGCTGCGTCCGTCGCCGGGCCGTCATCAGGTGTTCGAATTCCTGCCGCGTTACGGCCTCCCTCCACAGATTCGGGGACTTTCTCTCGTCCACACCCTGGGGACCGGGAAGTTATGCAGATCGTGTCCACAGGGCCGACTGTTCAGGGATCATCAGACCAGGTCATCTGCCTGTGGATCCGTGGACGAAAGATCTCCACAGGCTGTGGACAAAGCGGGGATCCACAGGCTGTGGACGGAGTTGTCCACCGACGCCCCACAGGCGGCGACCGGTTGTCCCCAGTGATCGTCGGCTTCTCCACATGCCTGTCCACTGTTCGGCAAGCCAACGCGCCTTCTCACCGTGTCGAGTGAAAGCCGTCACACGAAGTTGCCTGGTTGGGCTGTGGGAAAGGTGGGTAAACCTGGGGACGCCGCTGGGGAAAAGTGCCCCGGGGCTGTGCACGGTGTGTGCAGAACTTTCTGTTCTCCACAGATACCCCCGGTTGTCCACCGCCTCCACCCACAGGCACGGTGGACAAAATTTGCCGCCTGAGCTGCGAAAACGGGGTTATCCACGGTTTCCACAGGCCCTACTACTACTCCCAACTAGAGAGAGCTGGGAATCCGTTTCGAAGTGGGTCCTGTGCACAACTCGCTCCGGGCTGCTCGACCGCGCCTCGTCACGACTTGACCCCGAGAGGCTCCGAGTGTCAGTGGTGTGCGTCAGACTGTTCCCCGGTGTCCTTCCCCTCGCAGGAACCAGCGACACCGAGACAGACGACGAAGCCAGGCAGGGCGAGAAGCGCCGGCAACAGCAGGAGGCGGCAACAGTGAAGATCCGGGTGGAACGCGACGTACTCGCGGAGGCAGTGGCCTGGGCGGCACGCAGCCTCCCGGCCCGTCCGCCGGCGCCTGTCCTCGCCGGCCTCCTTCTGAAGGCCGAGGAAGGCCAGCTGAGCCTCTCCAGCTTCGACTACGAGGTCTCCGCGCGGGTTTCCGTGGAGGCGGAGGTCGACGAGGAGGGCACGGTGCTCGTCTCCGGTCGACTTCTCGCCGATATCTGCCGCGCCCTTCCCAACCGCCCGGTGGAGATCTCCACAGACGGTGTACGGGCGACGGTGGTCTGCGGCTCCTCGCGGTTCACGCTCCACACACTGCCTGTGGAGGAATACCCGTCCCTGCCGCAGATGCCGAACGCCACGGGCACCGTTCCTGGTGAGGTCTTCGCCTCCGCCGCCGCCCAGGTGGCCATCGCAGCCGGGCGCGACGACACGCTGCCCGTCCTCACCGGTGTGCGCATCGAGATCGAGGGCGACACGGTCACGTTGGCCTCCACCGACCGCTACCGCTTCGCGGTCCGCGAGTTCCTGTGGAAGCCGGAGAACCCCGAGGCGTCCGCGGTCGCCCTGGTGCCCGCCAAGACGCTCCTGGACACCGCCAAGGCCCTCACGAGCGGCGACAGCGTCATCCTGGCGCTCTCCGGCTCGGGCTCGGGCGAGGGCCTGATCGGTTTCGAGGGCGCGGGCCGTCGTACGACCACGCGGCTGCTGGAAGGCGACCTCCCGAAGTACCGCACGCTGTTCCCGACGGAGTTCAACAGCGTGGCCGTCATCGAGACCGCCCCCTTCGTGGAGGCAGTCAAGCGTGTGGCCCTGGTCGCCGAGCGGAACACCCCGGTGCGGCTGAGCTTCGAGCAGGGCGTGCTGATCCTGGAGGCCGGCTCCAGCGACGACGCACAGGCTGTGGAAAGGGTCGACGCCCAGCTGGAGGGCGACGACATCTCGATCGCCTTCAACCCGACGTTCCTGCTGGACGGTCTGAGCGCCATCGACTCCCCGGTCGCCCAGCTGTCGTTCACGACGTCCACCAAGCCCGCGCTGCTCAGCGGCAAGCCGGCCGTGGACGCCGAGGCTGACGAGGCCTACAAGTACCTGATCATGCCGGTGCGGCTCAGCGGCTGACCGGCCCGACGCCCCCGCGCCCGAGCCGCCGGAGGTCGTCCACAGCGCTGTGGGGCCCGGTGGATCACCGGGCCCTCTGCGCGAAGCCGCAGGTCGGGGCGTACGTATGAGCGGGTATGCCCACAAGTGTGCGTGAGCGTCCGGGTTTAGGCTCGTGCGTGGGTACGCAGGTGCCCTCATGCCACGTCGCAACCTAAGGAACAACTGATGGAGCTCGGTCTCGTCGGCCTCGGCAAGATGGGCGGCAACATGCGCGAGCGGATCCGCCGCGCGGGCCACACTGTCATCGGATACGACCGGAACCCGGATCTCGCCGATGTCCACAGTCTCGAAGAGCTTGTGCGCAAGCTCAAGGGCCCGCGGATCGTGTGGGTGATGGTCCCGGCCGGTGCCGCCACCCAGTCGACCGTCGACGAGCTGGCCGAGCTGCTCCAGCCCGGTGACGTCGTCGTGGACGGCGGCAACTCGCGCTGGACGGACGACGAGAAGCACGCCGAGGAGCTGGCGGCCAAGGGCATCGGCTTCGTCGACTGCGGTGTCTCCGGCGGCGTCTGGGGCCTGGAGAACGGCTACGCGCTGATGTACGGCGGCGACGCGGAGAACGTCGCCAAGGTGCGGCCGGTCTTGGACGCGCTGAAGCCCGAGGGCGATCTCGGCGCGGTGCATGCCGGCAAGGTCGGCGCCGGGCACTTCGCGAAGATGGTCCACAACGGCATCGAGTACGCGATGATGCAGGCGTACGCCGAGGGCTGGGAACTGCTGGAGAAGGTCGACTCGGTGACGGACGTCCGCGAGGTTTTCCGGTCCTGGCAGGACGGCACTGTCATCCGCTCCTGGCTGCTCGACCTGGCGGTGAACGCCCTCGACGAGGACGAGCACCTGCACGGGCTGAAGGGCTACGCACAGGACTCCGGCGAGGGCCGGTGGACCGTGGAGGCAGCCATCGACCACGCCGTGCCGCTGCCCGCGATCACGGCCTCCCTCTTCGCGCGGTTCGCGTCGCGCCAGGAGGACTCTCCGCAGATGAAGATGATCGCGGCGCTGCGGAACCAGTTCGGCGGCCACGCGGTCGAGAAGAAATAGCCCACCCGCACAGCAGACAAGATCGAACGTACGAACGGTCGACGAGAAGTCGTCCGCAGGGCCGCACGGCGGTCCACAACCCTGGGGAGGTCGGCACCCGACCATGCACGTCACGCATCTGTCGCTGGCCGACTTCCGCTCGTACGCCCGGGTCGAGGTCGCTCTCGACCCGGGCGTCACCGCGTTCGTGGGACCCAACGGGCAGGGCAAGACGAACCTGGTCGAGGCGGTCGGCTATCTCGCGACCCTCGGCAGTCACCGGGTGGCGTCCGACGCGCCCCTGGTCCGCATGGGCGCCGACCGCGCGGTGATCCGGGCGCAGGTGCGGCAGGGCGAGCGTCAGCAGCTGGTCGAGCTGGAGCTGAACCCCGGCAAGGCCAATCGCGCGCGCATCAACAGGTCCTCGCAGGTCAGGCCACGTGATGTGCTCGGCATCGTGCGGACGGTGCTGTTCGCGCCGGAGGATCTCGCGCTGGTCAAGGGCGACCCCGGTGAGCGGCGGCGCTTCCTCGACGAGCTGATCACCGCCAGGGCCCCGCGCATGGCGGGCGTGCGCTCCGACTACGAACGGGTCCTCAAGCAGCGCAACACGCTTCTCAAGACGGCCGCGCTGGCCCGTCGGCACGGCGGCCGCTCCATGGACCTGTCCACGCTCGACGTGTGGGACCAGCACCTCGCGCGCGTGGGCGCCGAGTTGCTCGCCCAGCGCCTGGACCTGGTCGCCGCGATCCAGCCACTCGCCGACAAGGCCTATGAGCAGCTGGCACCCGGCGGTGGCCCCGTGAGTTTGGAATACAAACCTTCTTCGCCCGGCATCGTCGGCCACGCGCGCGAGGAGCTGTACGAGCAGCTGATGGCCGCTCTCGGCGAGGCCCGCAAGCAGGAGATCGAGCGGGGCGTCACCCTCGTAGGGCCCCATCGAGACGATTTGGTTCTCAAACTCGGTCAGCTGCCCACCAAGGGATACGCCTCCCACGGCGAGTCCTGGTCGTACGCCCTGGCGCTGCGGCTCGCCTCGTACGACCTGCTGCGGGCCGAAGGCAACGAGCCGGTGCTGATCCTCGACGATGTCTTCGCCGAGTTGGACGCCCGTCGGCGGGAGCGCCTGGCGGAGCTGGTCGCGCCGGGCGAGCAGGTCCTGGTGACCGCCGCGGTCGACGACGACGTACCGGACGTACTGACGGGGACGCGGTACTTCGTGTCCGACGGGACGGTGGAGCGCGTATGAGCGGATCCGAAGGAACCCCGAAGCCTCCCGAGCCCTCCGGCGTGGACCTCGCGCGTGTGGCGCTGCGCGCCGCGAAGGAAGCCGCACGCGCGCGTGGCGAAGCCACCCAGCAGCGAAAGCAGGCCAGGCGTGGCGGCGGACTGCGCTCCGGCGCGCGTGCCGACGGCCGTGACCCGATGCCCCTCGGCCCCGCGATCAACCGCCTGATCACCGAGCGGGGCTGGGAGACGCCGGCCGCCGTCGGCGGGGTCATGGGCCGCTGGCCGCAGATCGTCGGCGACGACCTGGCCAGAAGATGCGTACCGGAGCGGTACGACGAGGACGAGCGGGTCCTGCATGTGCGGTGCGACTCGACGGCGTGGGCGACGAACGTGCGGCTGCTCGCTCCGCAGTTGATCGCCCGGCTCAACGAGGACCTCGGGCACGGCACCGTGCGGCTGCTGAAGGTCCACGGCCCCGCCGGATCCACCCGTCGCTACGGGCCTCTGCGAGCCCCGGGCAGCACCGGTCCCGGCGACACCTACGGGTGACCGTAGTCACATTCCCGGGCGCTTCCGTGCCCATGGCCGGGGGTCCTCCGCTGCCTGGCGAACGGTCGTGTGCCCCGGCGCGCGCGTTCGCATGCGGTTGCGAACGGCGACCTGACCCGGGAGTAGCAAAGGGTTGACACCCGGAAGCGCTGAGTGGCGCTGTGAGCCTCTTGGAGCCCCGCTCCGCATATGGGGAGTCGGGAGAGACCGGTTCAGGGCGGCACATGCGGACTCAGGTACCGGCAAACCCCCATCACTGTCGGCGCTACCGGTAGACTGGAAGCTAATCCCGCCCCATTCGTGGGGACCGCTTCGGAAACACTGTTCAAACGCTGACAAAGGCTTCCACCGCAACACGCCGCAGCCGCTCCGGCAATCCGCCGGGAGCCTGGCTTGTGCTGTGCCAGAAAGGGCGCTTCGTGGCCGATTCCGGCAACCCCAACGAGAACATCCCGTCCACCGACGCCGGCGCCAACGGCGAGGTCACAGCCTCGTACGACGCCAGCGCCATCACCGTCCTCGAAGGGCTGGACGCGGTCCGCAAGCGGCCCGGCATGTATATCGGCTCGACCGGCGAGCGCGGTCTGCACCACCTCGTGCAGGAGGTCGTCGACAACTCCGTGGACGAGGCCCTGGCCGGGCATGCGGACACCATTGATGTGACGATCCTCGCCGACGGTGGCGTCCGGGTCGTCGACAACGGCCGCGGCATCCCGGTGGGCATCGTCCCTTCGGAGGGCAAGCCGGCCGTCGAGGTCGTGCTGACGGTGCTGCACGCGGGCGGCAAGTTCGGCGGCGGCGGCTACGCGGTCTCCGGCGGTCTGCACGGCGTCGGTGTCTCCGTGGTGAACGCCCTGTCCAGCAAGGTGGCCGTCGAGGTCAAGACCGAAGGCCACCGCTGGACGCAGGACTACAAGCTGGGTGTCCCGACGGCTCCGCTGGTCAAGCACGAGGCGACGGACGAACACGGCACGTCGGTGACCTTCTGGGCCGACGGCGACATCTTCGAGACCACGGAGTACTCCTTCGAGACGCTCTCGCGGCGCTTCCAGGAGATGGCGTTCCTCAACAAGGGCCTGACGATCAACCTCACCGACGAGCGTGAGTCCGCGAAGGCCACCGCGGGGGCGGACGAGGCCGGCGAGGACGAGAAACACGAGGTCAAGGCCGTCTCGTACCACTACGAGGGCGGCATCGTCGACTTCGTGAAGCACCTCAACTCCCGTAAGGGAGAGGTGGTTCACCCGTCCGTCATCGACTTCGAGGCCGAGGACAGGGACAAGCTCCTGTCCATCGAGGTCGCGATGCAGTGGAACAGCGGTTACAGCGAGGGTGTGTACTCCTTCGCCAACATCATCCACACGCATGAGGGCGGTACGCACGAGGAGGGCTTCCGCGCGGCGCTTACCGGTCTGATCAACCGCTACGCGCGCGACAAGAAGCTGCTGCGCGAGAAGGACGACAACCTCACGGGTGACGACATCCGCGAGGGTCTGACCGCGATCATCTCGATCAAGCTGAGCGAGCCGCAGTTCGAGGGCCAGACCAAGACCAAGCTGGGCAACACCGAGGCGAAGACCTTCGTACAGAAGGTCGTGCACGAGCACCTCACCGACTGGCTGGACCGCAACCCGGTCGAGGCCGCGGACATCATCCGCAAGTCCATCCAGGCGGCCACCGCGCGCGTGGCGGCCCGCAAGGCCCGTGACCTGACCCGTCGCAAGGGCCTGCTGGAGACGGCGTCCCTGCCGGGCAAGCTGAGCGACTGCCAGTCGAACGACCCCGTCAAGTGCGAGATCTTCATCGTCGAGGGTGACTCCGCCGGCGGCTCGGCCAAGTCAGGCCGCAACCCGCAGTACCAGGCGATCCTCCCGATCCGCGGCAAGATCCTCAACGTCGAGAAGGCGCGGATCGACAAGATCCTGCAGAACCAGGAGATCCAGGCGCTGATCTCCGCCTTCGGTACGGGCGTGCACGAGGACTTCGACATCTCCAAGCTCCGCTATCACAAGATCATCCTGATGGCGGACGCCGACGTCGACGGCCAGCACATCAACACCCTGCTGCTGACCTTCCTGTTCCGCTTCATGCGGCCGCTGGTCGAGGCCGGACATGTCTTCCTGTCGCGTCCCCCGCTCTACAAGATCAAGTGGGGTCGCGACGACTTCGAGTACGCCTACTCGGACCGTGAGCGCGACGCCCTGATCGAGCTCGGCCGGCAGAACGGCAAGCGCGTCAGGGAGGACTCGATCCAGCGCTTCAAGGGTCTCGGCGAGATGAACGCCGAGGAGCTGCGCGTGACGACCATGGACCAGGACCACCGCGTCCTCGGCCAGGTCACGCTCGACGACGCCGCCCAGGCCGACGAGCTGTTCTCCGTCCTCATGGGCGAGGACGTCGAGGCCCGGCGCCAGTTCATCCAGCGCAACGCCAAGGACGTCCGTTTCCTCGACATCTGAGTCGGTCTCAGCTGACCGCACCAGGAAGGATCCCCACCAGCAATGGCCGACGAGACCCCCAATCTTTCTTCTGGCCCCGTCACGCCTGACGAAGGCGGCGAGACGACCCTGCGCATCGAGCCCGTCGGGCTCGAGACGGAGATGCAGCGCTCGTACCTGGACTACGCGATGTCCGTCATCGTGTCCCGCGCGCTGCCCGACGTACGCGACGGTCTCAAGCCCGTTCACCGCCGCGTCCTGTACGCCATGTACGACGGCGGCTACCGGCCCGAGAAGGGCTTCTACAAGTGCGCCCGTGTCGTCGGTGACGTCATGGGCACCTACCACCCGCACGGCGACTCCTCGATCTACGACGCGCTGGTCCGCCTCGCGCAGCCGTGGTCGATGCGGATGCCGCTGGTGGACTCCAACGGCAACTTCGGCTCCCCGGGCAACGACCCGGCCGCCGCCATGCGGTACACCGAGTGCAAGATGATGCCGCTGTCCATGGAGATGGTCCGGGACATCGACGAGGAGACCGTCGACTTCCAGGACAACTACGACGGCCGCAACCAGGAGCCGACGGTTCTGCCGGCGCGCTTCCCGAACCTGCTGATCAACGGTTCGGCGGGTATCGCGGTCGGCATGGCGACCAACATTCCCTCGCACAACCTGCGCGAGGTCGCCTCCGGAGCCCAGTGGTACCTGGAGAACCCGGAGGCCTCGCACGAGGAGCTCCTGGACGCGCTGATCGAGCGCATCAAGGGCCCCGACTTCCCGACCGGTGCCCTGGTGGTGGGCCGTAAGGGCATCGAGGAGGCCTACCGCACGGGTCGTGGCTCCATCACGATGCGCGCGGTCGTCGAGGTCGAGGAGATCCAGAACCGCCAGTGCCTGGTGGTCACGGAGCTGCCGTACCAGACCAACCCCGACAACCTCGCGCAGAAGATCGCCGACCTGGTGAAGGACGGCAAGATCGGCGGAATCGCCGACGTCCGCGACGAGACGTCGTCCCGTACGGGCCAGCGCCTGGTCATCGTCCTGAAGCGCGACGCGGTCGCCAAGGTCGTGCTGAACAACCTGTACAAGCACACCGACCTGCAGACGAACTTCGGCGCCAACATGCTGGCGCTGGTCGACGGTGTGCCCCGGACCCTTTCCCTGGACGCGTTCATCCGCCACTGGGTGACGCACCAGATCGAGGTCATCGTCCGCCGTACGAAGTTCCGGCTGCGCAAGGCCGAGGAGCGGGCGCACATCCTGCGCGGCCTGCTGA
The DNA here is from genome assembly GCF_042802555.1 of Streptomyces sp. NPDC057474. NCBI lineage: Bacteria > Bacillati > Actinomycetota > Actinomycetes > Kitasatosporales > Streptomycetaceae > Streptomyces > Streptomyces sp. NPDC057474. Next base: position 29,455 of record NZ_JBHVDX010000009.1, read on the forward strand.
AGGCCCTGGACGCCATCGACGAGGTCATCGCGCTGATCCGGCGCAGCGACACCGTCGACATCGCGCGCACGGGGCTGATGGGCCTCCTGGAGATCGACGAGATCCAGGCCAACGCCATCCTCGAGATGCAGCTGCGGCGGCTGGCCGCCCTGGAGCGCCAGAAGATCATCCAGGAGCACGACGAACTCCAGGCCAAGATCCGCGAGTACAACGAGATCCTCGCTTCCCCGGTCCGCCAGCGCGGCATCGTCAGCGCGGAACTCGCAGCGATCGTCGAGAAGTTCGGCGACGACCGCAAGACGATGCTGGTGCCCTACGACGGTGATATGTCCATCGAGGACCTCATCGCCGAGGAGGACATCGTCGTCACCGTCTCGCGCGGCGGCTACGTCAAGCGGACCAAGGCGGTCGACTACCGTGCGCAGAAGCGCGGCGGCAAGGGCGTGCGTGGCACGAAGCTCAAGGAAGACGACATCGTCGACCACTTCTTTGTGTCCACGACCCACCACTGGCTGCTGTTCTTCACCAACAAGGGCCGCGTCTACCGGGTCAAGGCCTACGAGCTGCCGGACGCCGGACGTGACGCGCGTGGCCAGCACGTCGCCAACCTGCTGGCCTTCCAGCCGGACGAGGCGATCGCCGAGATCCTCGCGATCCGCGACTACGAGGCCACGCCCTACCTGGTGCTCGCGACCAAGGGTGGTCTTGTGAAGAAGACGCCTCTGAAAGATTACGATTCGCCCCGTTCCGGTGGCGTCATCGCGATCAACCTCCGTGAGAAGGAGGACGGTTCCGACGATGAATTGATCGGAGCCGAACTCGTATCGGCAGAGGATGACATCCTTCTGATCAGCAAGAAGGCACAGTCGATCCGCTTCACGGCGACGGACGAGGCACTGCGGCCCATGGGCCGTGCCACCTCGGGTGTCAAGGGCATGAGTTTCCGTGAGGCGGACGAGCTGCTCTCGATGAATGTTGTTCGACCCGGTACGTTCGTGTTCACTGCCACAGACGGCGGGTACGCGAAGCGGACCGCCGTCGACGAGTACCGCGTCCAGGGTCGCGGCGGCCTCGGCATCAAGGCCGCCAAGATCGTCGAGGACCGCGGTTCGCTCGTCGGCGCGCTGGTGGTCGAGGAGACCGACGAGATCCTCGCCATCACGCTGTCGGGCGGTGTGATTCGTACGCGAGTCAACGAGATCAGGGAAACCGGCCGTGACACCATGGGCGTTCAACTGATCAACCTGGGCAAGCGCGATGCCGTGGTCGGCATCGCTCGTAACGCCGAGGCGGGGCGGGAGGCGGAGGAGGTCGACGGCGACGACGCCGTGGACGAGACCGCCGAGGGTGCCGCGACGGTTGGTACGGACGAGGGTGAGGCGCCCTCGTCCGAGTAGGCACGAGGAGTGAGTCAGCGTGAGCGGAGCCACGGGCGCCGGATCGTCCGGTACTTCGGCCGGCACTTCGACCGGGTCGGAGGCGGACGGCGGCGGCCGTGGCTCCGCCGCGCGTGCGATGGACACGCACACGACCCAACTGAAAGCGATCAAGCCGAACACGACCGATCCGGCTGCGCCCTCGCCCGAAAAGCCTGAATCCCAGGGGGGAACCGTGACGGACACCCGTGGTCCGCAGACCCAGCAGCCCGCGCCGGGCAGTCCGGCCGCGGCTCCGGGCGGGCCCGGCGGCCGGGCTCCGGCGCAGCCCCAGCCCCAAGCCCAGGCCCAGGCTCAGGCTCAGGCCGGTGGCTCCGCACTGCCCGGTGAGCGGCAGTCGCAGCAGCAGGGCGGTCCGTACCACCCGCCGCAGGCCTACCAGCCGGCTCCGGAGGGTTCGTCCCGCAAGCCGCGTACGGGAGCGCGCACGACGCCTCGTACGCGCAAGGCGCGGCTGCGGGTGGCCAAGGCCGACCCGTGGTCCGTGATGAAGGTCAGCTTCCTGCTCTCCATCGCCCTCGGCATCTGCACGGTCATCGCGGCCGCGGTGCTGTGGATGGTCATGAACGCGATGGGTGTCTTCTCCACGGTCGGTGCCACCATCTCCGAGGCCACCGGCTCGAACGAGTCCAACGGATTCGATCTGCAGTCGTTCCTGTCGCTGCCCAACGTGCTGATCTTCACCACGGTCATCGCGGTCATCGACGTCGTCCTCGCCACCGCCCTTGCCACCCTCGGTGCCTTCATCTACAACCTCTCCGCGGGCTTCGTGGGGGGCATCGAGCTGACGCTCGCCGAGGACGAGTGAGCAGCGTGACGGCATAGGGGATGGCCCACGGGGACGGCGCCGAACGCCATCCCCTACGGGGCGCACTCCGCGTCGTGGTCCCCCTCCAGGTATCGATTTTGGGACTGCCCACGTCGTGCGCTAATCTTCAGGAGTCAGCGCGCGGGACACACACCGCAGAGCGCGGCGGGGCTATAGCTCAGTTGGTTAGAGCGCATCCCTGATAAGGATGAGGCCACAGGTTCAAATCCTGTTAGCCCCACCAGCATGAAGGCCCTCAGCCGATATCGGCTGAGGGCCTTTGTCGTTCACGGTTGATGTCGGTCGACATCGGTTCCATCGGTCGATGAGTGACCGGTCGGTGAGTGCGGGAGCCGACGAGTGCGAATGTGAGAAACCCCCGGCCATCCCGGCCGGGGGTTTCCCTTTGTTCTGTGAGGCTGTTCCGCGGGGCGTACGCAAGATCGCCACTGTTGTTGTGCGGGAGTACCTCCTGGTCTGGATCAGCGCTGGAGGGGTGCGGCGGGCCGCTCGGCTTGCGGGTGAGGTGGTTCCAGGGCGGCGGCGTCCGTGGCTGCCGTGTCCAAGGCTGTGCGGTGGCGGCAGGAAGGTGAGGAGCCGTGGGCCTCGGCGCGGATGCGTTGCTTCATCGTGGGGGGCAGGGCGCGGTCGTGGGGCCGGGCCGATAGGGACATCGCCGGTGTCGTCGTGTGGGCCGCGCAGTTGCGGGTGGTTTCGGTCTGCGGTACCGCGGCGGAGGCCGCGGTCGTGACGAGTCCGAGCGCCGTGCACAGCGCGAGCAAGGCGGTGACGATGGCGGTCCACAGCTTCATGACCTTGTTCTGGGCCATGGCCCCTCACTTTCGGGTTGGGCGATTTGCGTACTTTCCTCATGATGTGTATGTGGGCTCCGAAATCACGGACCGACGCCGATGGCTCGTGGATCTTCAGATGAACACCACTCGGATGGGCGCAAGGGGCCCTGAAAGCCCCAGGGAGTCGCAGCAAGCCGCAGGAAGGGGAAGGAATAGGCAGGCGCGGGCTGGGGTGGAGCCCATGAGGTCCGTCGGAGGTGTGCGAGATGTGATGGATCTGTGTGATGAACCTGCGATCGGAACAGTGGCGTCCGGTTCTACTGCGGCCTTCCCGGCGGGAGTTGAGGGGCCGACGCAGGTCACCGATCGGTATCGGTCGGTGTGTATAGTCGGGCGCCAGAGGTCCCCTACGTCAAGGAAAGACGAGGTCGCGCGGTGAAGAAGCTTCTCCTGGTCGCACTGGCCGCCATCGGCGGGCTCCTCGTGTACCGCCAGATCCAGGCGGATCGCGCCGAGCAGGATCTGTGGACGGAGGCGACTGACTCCGTGCCCACGGGTTCGTGAACATCGACATCAGTCTCAGAGCAGACCCCGGCCGCGTTCGCGGTCGGGGTTTTGTGTCGCTCGGGCATATCGTCTCGGACATTTGCGCGTATTCCATCGGGCTCGACTTCGCTATGGCGAACGATGCGCTTGCGGCAGCAAAGCAGCGGTCTATGTAGGGGCCGTTTTCGGCCGCTTCTCCCCAGGAACGGGGGCATCGGCGCGTACGGCCCGGCAGGATGGGCGCGTTCGAGGCCGCGACCTCCGGGACGCGACTGAGGAATCGCGACCGCCGGACGGGGACTGCTGGGCCTGTTTCCGGGCATCGACTGCCTGAACTTCCTGCGGGCTTCGACTTCGGAGCCGCGACTTCGGGTCTACGACGAGGGGTGGCGCTTGATGGGGCGGCGCACGGTCTGGTGGCGAGCTGCGGCAGCCGTGGGAGCGGCCCTGTGCGCGACGACGGCGCCGGCCGCACCCGCCGTGGCGGCCGACGCGCCCACCCCGTACTCCTACGCCGAAGACGCGAGGACGGTCGAGGGTGCCACGAGCAGCACGGGCGCCGTGCGGCTGGCGGCCGGCGAGACCTACCGGAGCTCCATCGGTCCGGGCGGCAAGCTCTACTACCGCCTCGATCTCGGCACCGTCGCCAACGCGTACGTCTCGGCCACGGCCGTACCCCGGGCGGGAGCGGCGGTCGCCTCCGCGGACGGCGTCAGGGTGTCCCTGCAGGACGCCGACGCACATCGCTGCTCCCACGAGACCGCCCGCTTCGGCCCGACCCGCAGCGCGCACCCCGTCACCGCCTGGGCCTCGCGCGAGGTCGGCAGCGACGAGTACATGTGCCAGGGGGCCGGGGCGTACTACGTCGTCGTCGAACGGGTCGGCTCGGCTGCGGGAACCGGTACGGGGACGAGTACGGGCTCGGCTGCCGGATCGGTATCGGGCTCGCCCTCGGAGGGCTCGTCGGAAGAGTGGGGGCTGGAACTCGGCTTCGTGTCGGAGCCGGCTGTGACGAAGGGCGGTTCGACGAGTGCCCCCGAGAGCTGGAACTCCGCATCGCCCGAAAGCCTGTCCGGCGACCCCGAGCGTCGTCGCGGCGGGAGCGGCTTCGCCACGGCGAGCCCCGTGGCGCAGGGTGTCTGGCAGGACGAGGCCGGGATCAGAGCCGGGGGGACGCTCTTCTACAAGGTGCCCGTCGGCTGGGGACAGCAGCTCTACGCCACCGCCGAACTGGGCAGCACGACCGGCGGCGACGGGTACGTGGGGAATGCCTTCGCCATGTCGCTCTACAACCCCGTACGAGGCTTCGTGGACGACAGAACTGCCAACTACGGGGGCGAACAGCGATCCACCACCCTGGACCCGCTCCCGCCTGTCGCCTACGAGAACCGTTTCTCCCTCGATGACCAAGTGAGCGGGATGCGGTTCGCCGGCTGGTACTACCTGGTGCTGCATCTCGGGACGGCGGTCGCCGATCGATACGGCGACGAGCCTCTCGGGTTGACCCTGCGGGTACGGCTGGAGGGCAAGGCCGGGGCCGGGCCGGGATATCTGGGCACCTCCGAGCCACGTGGGGTCTTCGAGGTCACCGAGAAGGACCAGGAGGCCGCGGAGAGCGGGGCCACGGGGGACACTCTGGACGGTGCTGGGGACAGCGGCGGTGGCGGGGACCCGGAGACTTCCGGCGGTGGGGAGGGCTCCAGGGACTCCTCGGGCATCGGAGACCGGCGTCTCGCCATGACGGTTGTCGCGGCGGGCGGCATCGGCACGGGGAGTCTGCTGGTGCTCGGGCTCGTGGCGTGGACACTCGTGGCGCGCAGGCGGGCGTCCGCCGGCGCGGAGCCGGACCGGCCGAGGGCGGGCACGGCACCGCGGGGACGGCATGGGGCGTCCCGGGGGTGGTAGAGCGGTCGGCCGCGCCGGGGCCAGGCGTCGGTGGGGATGGTGAGGTCGGTGCTGGGCTCAGGGCGAGCTGGTGGCAGGTACAGGCCCGTGCATGGTCTTCGCCTCGCGGCGGTTGCCGCGGCTGATGAGCTGGTGGTGGCCGGGCGCTGACGGATGGGCCTGGGGTGATGGGAGCTGTGCCCACGGCCGCGGCTGAACCAGCGGGCGGGTGCGGCCGCACGGATACAGAGTCGGCCGAGGGGCGTCGTTGGGCGTCGAGCAAAATCAGAGTTGGCTCAGTGCCCAGAACCCCACCGCGAAGCAGGCCAGTGCGAGCAGCAGGACCGGAACGACCACCTTGGCGGGCGGGCCAGGACGGCGCCGGGGAAGCGCTCTCGATCGATGTGGAACCTGCGAGGGCCGAGCGGTGTATGAACCAGTAGAGGCGTACGCGTGCTGCTGCACCGCCGAGATCGGGGTCCGAGAGAGGCCCAGCGGCGGGTGCGACTGGGGGGAGGGCACATGCGCGGGTTCGGAGTGTTGCGCTGGGGCAGCTTGGACGGGCGTCGCGGCGGGGGGAGTGGCCTGGTGCTCGAGTTGATGCTGTGGGTAGCCCGGGGTGGGGGTCTGCTGCTCCGTCTGGCGCGACGGTGCGTGGGCGGCGAGCACCTGGGGCGGCGGCAGATGGAAGCTGCCGGTGTCCGACATCGTGGACGACCGCGGTGGTACGGGGTCGCGGTCGGGCCGCGGTGGTACGGCGGCGGGGGGCGACTCGGGCGATATGTGACCGGTGTGCGTCGAAGATACGGAAGACGTGGAGCCGGAATTCTGAGACCACGACCCAGTGCCGGAGTGGGCACCGGTGCTTGGGCCTGTGGCGGAGCCAGAGCCGGTGGAGCCGGTCTGGGGCGGGGCGTTGATGGGCATGGGCGGCGGCGATATGGAGCCCGTGTACGGGGGCTGGGGCACGGAGTCCGTGGGCGGTGCCGGTAGCGCGGTGCCTGCGCCGGGCTGGGGCGGCGGGTCCTGGGGCGGCGAGCTGTATGTCGGCGGATTGTGAGGCGGCGGTGGTGTCGCCTCCGCGCCGGTCGGTGAGACACCCTCCACGGCCGGCCCTGAGGTCGTAGACGAGGACGAAGGCGCGGTCGGGGAGGGCGGTGACGCAGCGGACGGGGAGGAGACGGGGGCCCAGGGAGCGGCGGGAACCGAAGGCGATGAAGGGGTCTGCCGACCGGGCGAGTTGGAAGGAGCGTCCGTCCCCGAGTTGGGAGATGGTGAGGACGTGCCGCCGGTGCTCGAGCCCGTCTTGTCCAGCCCCGATGCCCTCTGCAGGGGACCTTCGAGGGCGAACCCCTTGGGCAGTGGGCCGAGTTGGTCGAAGACCTCAACCAGCTCGTCGTCGGGACCCGTCTCCGGCAGGAGCTCCATGGCCGCGGCAAGGGCCTTGCGGGCGCCTGTGGCGGTGCGGAAACGGGAGTTGGGGTCGGGCTGGAGCAGCGTGGCGATGACCTGCCACAGCGGCTCGGGGATGCCTCGCGGTGCGTTCGGTGTGCCGTGGGCGGCGAAGTGCTCGATGAGGGCCTTGGCGTCGGGTTTCGCGCCCTCCAGGAGGTACAGGGCGACGAGGCCCACCGCGAAGAGGTCGGCCGGGAAGTCCGGGTCGGCGCCCAGCATCTGCTCGGGAGCGAAGTAACCCGGCGTTCCCACCACGTAGTTGGTCTCGGTCAGGCGGGGCTCGCCCAGGCGCATGGCGATGCCGAAGTCGGACAGGCGCAGGCGGGGCCGGGCCGTGCCGGTGGCTTCCAACAGCACGTTGGCGGGCTTGATGTCGCGGTGGATGACGCCCTCGGCGTGTACGGCGGCGAGGCCGGACAGCAGTTGGTCGAGCAGGCCGCAGACGTAGACGGGCGGAAGGGGACCGTAGTCGTTGACGAGGTTGACCAGGGAGCCCCCGGCCACCAGGTCCATGGTGAACAGGACCTTGTCGTCGTCGGCGGCCCAGCTGGCGGGCGCGAGCACATGGGGATGGTCGATCCGCACGGCCTGCTCGCGGACGAAGCGCAGCAGGGCGTGCGCGTCACGCTGTTGCAGGACCTTGGCGGCCACATAGCGGCGGCGGCGATGGTCCCAGGTGCGCCAGACCGCGCCGACTCCCCCGCGCCCGATCGGGTCGACCAGTTCGTACCGGCCGGCGAAGACCTCACCCATGGCTGCGCGTCGTTCCCCCTTCGGCTCCCCCCTGGCTGCCCGTCGGCGGAGGACACGGCGCGTGCGCCGCCCTCCGCAAAGCCGGCTCGCACGTGCCCGGCTTCTCTCGGAGCTTGCTTCCCGCCTCTGTCCCCCTGCCGCTCTGTTCCGCTGCGCTTCCCCGCTCTCCTGGAGCCTACGTCCACGTCTCCGTGGCTCACGAGGGGCCCGCAGGCCCCTCGTCCCCCTCATTGCCTCGGCCCGGCCGCCGAACCCCCTTTCGGGGACCGGGCCTTGGGCTCAGTTCTGGTGGGACTGGTAGTGCGCCACCGCGTCCGAGGTGCGGCCCGCGCCGTACACCCGGAGGAACTCTGCCAGTTCCGGGTGGGTCGGGGCGAGGGTGTCCGCCGCCTCGATGATGTCGCCCGCGGCCGCCACCGAGCGAAGCAGTGACTGGATCTCGCGGACGACCCGCTTGACCGTGGGCGCCCCCGAACTCGTCGTCGACTGCGTGGTGTTGCTGAGCACCGATCCCCCCTGTGACTTCTTGATCTCGTCCATGCGCTCGGTCGCCTCGGCGGCGCTCACGCTGCCGTCCGCGACCTGACCCGCCAGGTCCTGCAGCAACTGCACCCGCTGGACCACTGCCGGGTTGCCGATCTTGGCACGCTGACCGCTCATCAGCTGCGACAGCATCGGTGCGGACAGGCCCAGCACCCCCGCGAGACGGGCCTGGTTGAGACCCAGGTCCTCGATGAGCCTACGGAAGAGCGCCCCCAACGGCTCTCCGTACCAGTTCCGCTGCAGCTCCCGGGCTCTTGCGGTCGCTTCCTGTTGTGCGGCGTCCATTGCGTCTCCCCATCGCTTCCCCAAATACCGTGGTTCGCTGTAGCGAACCACGACGAGCATCTTACGGAGAGTGGTCGTTCACGGGGACCCCCAATCTTTTTGCGAGATCCCGGGGGTGACCCGGTACTCTGGTCTGCGAAGCCTCCCGGTGGTCGGTTGTTCCGGGTGGATGCTTCCCTTCCGGGGCCTTAGCTCAGTTGGTAGAGCGCTGTCTTTGCATGGCAGATGTCAGGGGTTCGACTCCCCTAGGCTCCACAGCGGACTGACCGGTCCGGATGTCTTAGGACATCCGGACCGGTCTTTTTTGTTGCCTCCGGCGCTGGGGTCGTCGTGGCACTTCGGGCGGAGATCGTCGCGATCGCTATCTGTGCACTCCGTGATGAGAGGGCCGCTGGAACGGGGCGACGGATGATGGTGCGTGTCGACGTGCGCATATGCGAAACCAGTGCTCTGGATCACAGGATGTGCGGCGGAATGTGTACATCACCCTTCGCAACCGGATCAATACATTCCGGTCGCTGGGGTCCCGTGGTCCTGGCGGGCGATGCGTTTCACGTGAAACAGCCCTGTGGGGCAGAAGACTCGAAGTCTTCTGCCCCACAGGGCTGTTGAAAGGTGTCCCGCCGAACGCGCTCTCGGGCAAGAGCGAGCCGGGAGGGGATGCGTCCTGGGAGCGACAGCAGCCTCGGAGAGAGTGACCTCCGCTGCCGGTTCTCAGTGGCGGTTGTCGCGGTCGGCGGCCTCCTCCTCGGCCTGCTTGGCCTGGACCTCGGGATCGAGGGCGGACTGGCCGCTGCCGTCGACGGAGGACAGGCGACCGGCGTCGGAGACCTCGGTGGCGGCGGGGGGCTCGACCAGCCAGTCGGGGTTGGCCTGCTTGTCCCACCACTTCCAGGCGGCGAAGGCGCCGCCCGCCAGGACGCCCAAAACAGCCAGGCCCTTGACGGCGCTGCCGAGCCTCGCGCGGCGCTGCTGCCTGCGGACCAGCTTCTGGATCTGCTGGGGCGAGACCTGCCCGCGCAGCGCGGCCAGCGCCGCGACACTGCGGGCGGTGGCCTCCTCACGGACGGGGCTGGCGGCGGCCACGGCCTGTTCGATGCGTGGACGGGAGTAGTCGGCGGCCTGGCGGGCCGCCTTGCGGGTGCGTACGGCGGCTTCGTGGGCCGCGTGGTCGACTTTCGGCGGCACATGCGTGCGGGCCTGCTCCAAGCGCGGGACGACATGGGCGCCGTACTGGACGCGTGCCTGTTCCGCGGCCTGCGACACCTTCGGCGCGAGTCGTACGCGTGCCTCTTGCGCGTAGTGCGAGGCCTTGTCCTTGGCCGTGTCGGCGTAGGGCGCCACCACTTCCGCGGCGTGCAGCACGCTGTCCTTCGCCGAGCCGGTCGCGGCGCGCACGCTGTCGATGCGGGTCACGGGATCCTCCTCCTCGGTGGCGTACGTAATTCGACTTTCCACCCTTTTGGGGATCATGCCTCCCGGAGCGATCCGGGGCATGTGCGGGCGGGCATCCGGGTCATGGGCACCGGCTCCGGCTGATCATCGAGCAGGAGCCGCTCATGAACCGGCACGTGCAATAGAGGATGAATGTGGGGCAACGGGAACTTGTCCACGACAGTGCCGACAATGCCACGGATCGTCGCGAAGCGCGCCGGTACCGGGGGTACTCGACCGGTTTTCCGCGCGCTCGCCGTACAAGAGCGTGGGCGTCGGGGGACGGAGGGCGTCGTCCGTGCGAGGATCAGGAGAGTCACAGAGGACAACGGAAGGCAGATCGTGGCAGAGCAGCTGTACGCCACCCTGAAGACCAACCACGGCGACATCGAGGTGCGGCTGCTGCCGAACCACGCGCCCAAGACGGTCCGTAACTTCGTCGAGCTCGCCCAGGGCGAGCGTGAGTGGACCAACCCGGCCACCGGCCAGAAGTCCACGGACAAGCTCTACGACGGCACGGTCTTCCACCGGGTGATCAGTGGATTCATGATCCAGGGCGGTGACCCGCTGGGCAACGGCACCGGTGGTCCCGGCTACAAGTTCGCGGACGAGTTCCACCCGGACCTCGCCTTCGACAAGCCCTACCTGCTGGCCATGGCCAACGCCGGCCCGGGCACCAACGGCTCGCAGTTCTTCATCACCGTCTCACCGACGGCGTGGTTGACCCGTAAGCACACCATCTTCGGTGAGGTCGTCGACGCGGCCAGCCAGAAGATCGTGGACGCCATCGCCGGTGCCCAGACGAACCCGCGCACCGACCGCCCGGTCAACGATGTCGTCATCGAGTCGGTCGTCGTCGAGACCCGCCAGGGCTGACCCCGCCGGGATCCACTGCGAAGGCCGAGCACGCAGGGTTCGCCGCGAGGACCGGACCCGTAAAGGTTCACAAGGTCCCGAAGGGAACCAATCGCCCCGCTCATCCGTAAGGATGGGCGGGGCGACGCGTTCCACACACGAGATGGAGGGGACCCGATGGACCAGGTGCCGAGCAGCTCGCAGGACGCGCAGAGCCTGCCCACCTGCTACCGGCACCCGGACCGCGAGACGGGTATCCGCTGCACCCGCTGCGAGCGCCCCATCTGCCCCGAGTGCATGGTGAGCGCCTCGGTGGGGTTCCAGTGCCCCGAATGCGTCCGCGGTGACTCCGGCACGGGCCATGCGCCCTCCGCCTCCGCCCCCCGCACCCTCGCGGGCGGCACGGTCACGGCCGACCCCCGGCTCCTCACCAAGATCCTGGTCGGCGCGAACCTGTTGTTCTTCCTGGTGCAGATGTCGGCGGGCGACACCTTCACAGACCGGTTCAGCCTCATCGGGCGGGCCTGGGTTCCGGAACTGGGTTCTTCGGTGCAAGGCGTCGCCGAAGGCCAGTGGTACCGGCTGATGACGTCGATGTTCCTCCACGGCAGCGTGATGCACATCGCCTTCAACATGCTCAGCCTGTGGTGGATCGGCGGTCCGCTGGAATCCGCCCTCGGCCGCGCCCGTTACCTGGCTCTCTACTTCGTCTCAGGTCTCGCGGGCAGCGCGCTCACCTATCTCCTTGCCGAGCCCAACCAGGCGTCCCTCGGCGCCTCGGGCGCCATCTTCGGTCTCTTCGGTGCGACAGCCATCCTCATGCGCTGGCTGAGGTACGACATGCGCCCGGTCATCATCCTGCTGGTCATCAACCTGATCATCACCTTCGGCTGGTCCAGCATCGCCTGGGAGGCCCACGTCGGCGGCCTCGTAGGCGGTGTGCTGATCGGCTACGCGATGGTTCACGCGCCGCGTGAGCGGCGGGCGCTGATCCAGTACGGCGTGTGTGCTCTGGTACTGGCCGCCGTGGTGGTCATGACGCTGATCAGGACCGCGCAGCTGACCTGAGATGATGTCGGACCGTCACCGGTTCGGCGCTCGGTCGGCACCGTTACAGCACTGTTGTCCACAGACCGTGGCGGATCTTGTGCATAGGGTGCGGGAACACGTGTGCCCCCTGTCGCTCACCTGCGTTTCCGCAGGTCAGGCAGGGGGCGAACATGTTTGCGGATGTCGGTAGGTCAGTCATACCGGCGTCAACGTCCAGTGAGTTATCCACAGATCGTCGTTCTTTTTCCCCACTGTGGAAAACACCTGTGGATAACTCCGTGGATAGCTCTGGGGAGAGCTACTTCCTCCGGGCGGAGACCACTACTTCCACTGGGTCGAGACGCCGAATCCAGCGGCGATGAAGCCGAAGCCGACCACGATGTTCCAGTTGCCGAGCGAGTCGATCGGCAGCGAGCCGTCGGTCACATAGAAGACGACGATCCAGGCCAGCCCGATGAGGAACATGGCCAGCATGACCGGGGCCACCCAGCCGCGGCTGTTCAGCTTGATGTTCGTGGCCTGCTTGGACGGCGGCGGCGTGTAGTCGGCCTTCTTGCGGATACGTGACTTCGGCACGAGGGTCTCTCCTGTCGATGCGCTGCGTGGCCGCGCAGGGAACTGTGGCGGGCTCCGGGGCAGCGTACAAGGGGACACTGATTGCTCCCCCGGGCGTCCGTTAGCGTAGTGCTTCCGCGGCGCCTAAGGAGATAAGGGTACGTTGAGCAATTCAGCCGACTCCCCCAAGGCTGGTTCCGGCACCTCCCCGGAGGCCGGGTCCGGTGACTCCTCCGGGACCGGCTCCGAGCCTGCCGCCCGGAACGGGGACACCTCCACCCGCGGCGGGATCCGCCCCGTGCGCGTGCTCACGGTCGGGGTCTTCGCCCTCGCCGGACTGATCTTCTTCACCAGCTTCGACACGGCCAAGGGCACCAACATCCGTACGGACGCCTCGCTGCTGAAGCTCTCCGACCTGATCCAGGAGCGCAGCCACAAGAACGGGCAGCTCGACGAGTCCAACGCGGTGCTCCGGGACGATGTCGAGGCCCTCGCCGAGGGGGACGACGGCAGCACCAAGGCCGAGGACGCCCGGCTCAAGGCTCTGGAGAAGAACGCCGGCACCCAGAAGCTCAAGGGCGACGCCCTCACGGTCACCCTCAACGACGCTCCGCCGGACGCCACCGCCAAGCTCCCCGGTTACCCCGAGCCGCAGCCCGACTATCTGGTCATCCACCAGCAGGACCTGCAGGCTGTGGTGAACGCCCTGTGGCTGGGCGGCGCCGAGGGCATCAAGGTCATGGACCAGAGGCTGATCTCCACCAGCGCCGTCCGCTGCGTCGGCAACACCCTGATCCTCCAGGGCCGCGTCTACTCGCCCCCGTACAAGATCCAGGCCGTCGGTGACCCGGAGAAGTTGCAGAAGGCGCTCGCCGCGAGCGAGGCGATCCAGAACTACATGGTGTACGTCAACGTCTACGGGCTGGGCTGGAAAGTCACCGAGGACGGGCCGGTGACTCTTCCCGGCTACTCGGGCACAGTGGATCTGAAGTACGCGAAGCCTGTGGAGTAACGGCAGCCGGGGGACCCGTGTCGGTGCGCGTGATCGTGAGGACCGTCAGCGAACTCTGCATCACCGTCGGCACCCTGATCGTGCTCTTCGTGGTCTACATCCTGTTCTGGACCGGCGTGAAGGCCGACACCGAGATGGATCACCAGGTCGAGCTGCTCCAGGACCAGTGGGCGAAGCAGCCGGTGAAGCCGACGTCCGGCCCGGGCGCCTCGGCGGCTCCGGAGCCGCCCGCCCCGTACAGGGACGGAAAACCTTTCGCCCTCATGTACATCCCGCGTCTTGGTTTCACGTGGAACAAACCCGTCCTCGAGGGCACGAAGACGGACACTCTCAAGAAAGGGCTCGGGCACTACGCGAACACCACGCAGCTGGGACAGAAGGGAAACTTCTCGGTTGCCGGCCACCGCCGTACGTACGGTGATCCCTTCAAAGATTTTTCCAAGCTGCGCCACGGCGACGCGGTCGTCCTGACCAACGGCGCGGACTGGTTCACGTACGTCATCGACAAGGGGCCCTATCGGACATTGCCCACGGACGTCCAGGTCATCGACCCCGTGCCGACGAAGTCGGGGTACACGCGCGCGGGGCGCTATCTGACGCTGACGACGTGCGACCCGGAGTGGGGACACAGCCATCGGCTCATCGTCTGGGGCCATCTGGAATCCACACAGCCTGTGGAGTCAGGGAAACCGGAGGCACTACGCCGTTAGTCTGGTGCCGGTACGGCGTGAGTCCGGTGCCGTGGTGTGAAGGAAGGGACGGCATGTACGGCTGGATCTGGCGGCATCTGCCGGGTAACGCGTGGCTGAAGGCGCTGATGTCCCTGGTGCTGACCCTGGCCGTGGTCTATGCCCTTTTCCAGTACGTCTTTCCCTGGGCGGAGCCCCTGCTCCCCTTCAACGATGTGACGGTGAACGACCAGTGAGTGCCGCCCGACCCGCCCGGGTCCTCGTCGTCGACAACTACGACAGCTTCGTCTTCAACCTGGTCCAGTACCTGTACCAGCTGGGCGCCGAGTGCGAGGTGCTGCGCAACGACGAGGTGGCGACCACCCACGCCCAGGACGGCTTCGACGGCGTGCTCCTGTCCCCCGGGCCGGGCACCCCCGAGGAGGCAGGTGTCTGCGTCGACATGGTCCGCCACTGTGCCGCGACCGGCGTCCCGGTCTTCGGCGTCTGCCTCGGCATGCAGTCCATGCAGGTGGCGTACGGCGGTGTCGTGGACCGCGCTCCCGAACTGCTGCACGGCAAGACGTCGCTGGTGGAGCACGAGGGCAAGGGCGTCTTCGCGGGCCTGCCCACCCCCTTCACCGCGACCCGCTACCACTCCCTGGCCGCCGAGCCGGCGACCGTACCGGCCGAGCTGGAGGTCACGGCGCGCACCCAGGACGGGATCATCATGGGCCTCAGGCATCGTGAACTGCCCGTCGAGGGCGTGCAGTTCCACCCCGAGTCGGTGCTCACCGAGCACGGCCACCGCATGCTCGCCAACTGGCTGGCGGAATGCGGTGACCAAGGGGCCGTGGCGAGGTCGACGGGGCTCGCCCCCGTGGTGGGCAGGGCCACGGCGTGACGGCCCTGCGCCCCGAGCGCGAGAGTGCCCCCTACGGCGGCGAGGCCGCGTACGGGGGCGCCGAGTCGTTCGAGGCGGAGGCCTTCGAGCCCGGGGCGCCGTTCGGCGACACGGCCGAACCCCAACCGTGGGCGGCTCAGCAGGCCCCGCAGTACGCCCAGGGCGACTGGTACGGGCAGCAACAGTCTTACGCGAGGTCCTCGTTCGAGCAGTACGAGGCCTACGAGCCGCGTCCCCAGGCCCCGTACGACGGTCCGTACGACGGTCCGTACGACGCCTATGCGACGGCGGGCGTCCATGAGGGCCTGTCTTCCGACACCGCCCAGGAGCACCCTCCGATCGACGAGGAGACCGTGGCGCTCCGGGTGGAGGAGGCCCGGCGTATAGCCGCCGCGGCCGAGCCGATACCCGCTCCCCCCGCTCCCGGAGGCCGTGCGGCCCGCCGTAAGGCCGCGAGACGGCACGGGAGGCACGGGGGCACCCTAGGCGCCCACGCGGGCTCCGGAGTCGCTCAGGGGCCCGAGGAGGCCTTAGGGGCGGACGGGGTGACATCGCCCCGCTCCCGGATCGAGGCGCGGCGGGCGGCGCGGGCGCGGAAGCCCGGCGTGGGAGTGATCGCGAGCCGGGCCATCGGCGAGGTGTTCATCACCACCGGTGTGGTGATGCTGCTGTTCGTCACCTACCAGCTCTGGTGGTCGAACATCCGGGCCCATCAGCAGGCGGGCCGGGAGGCGACGAGCCTCCAGGAGGAGTGGAAGAACGGCAAACGTGCGCCCGGCGCGTTCGAGCCGGGTCAGGGCTTCGCCATCCTGCACATTCCGAAGCTGGACGTCGTCGTGCCGATCGCCGAGGGCATCAGCAAGTCGAAGGTCCTGGACCGCGGAATGGTCGGGCACTACGACCAGAACAGCATCAAGACGGCGATGCCCGAGGACAGGACGGGCAACTTCGGCATCGCGGGTCACCGCAACACCCATGGTGAACCGTTCCGATACATCAACCGGCTCAAGCCGGGCGACCCGATCGTCGTGGAGACGCAGGACAAGTACTACGTCTACGACATGGCCTCGATCCTGCCGGTGACACCGCCGTCGAACGTCAGCGTGCTCAATGCCGTGCCCCCGGGGTCGGGGTTCACCGAGGCGGGCCGCTACATCACGCTGACCACGTGCACGCCGGAGTTCACGAGCAAGTACCGCATGATCGTGTGGGGCAAGATGGTGGAGGAACGGCCGCGCAGCGAGGGGAAGCCCGACGCGCTCGTCCAGTAGGGGCTCGACCAAGGGCGGAAGAACTGTGGCAGTGACCACCGACGACACCGAAGAGAAGACGGGTGCGCCCGAGACCGCGCCTCGCCGCCGCCGCATGAGCCGGCTCGCCATGGCGGTCAGTGTCTTCGGTGAACTCCTCATCACCGCGGGCCTGGTGCTCGGACTGTTCGTCGTCTACTCGCTGTGGTGGACGAACGTGCTCGCCGACCGCGAGGCGGACAAGGAAGCGAACAAGGTCCGTGACAACTGGGCGTCGGACGGCAGCCCGGGCGCCCTGGACACGAAGGACGGCATCGGCTTCCTGCACGTCCCCGCCATGGAGAACGGTGAGGTCCTGGTGAAGAAGGGCACCTCCACCAAGATCCTCAACGGTGGCGTCGCCGGCTACTACACCAACCCGGTCAAGGCGACCCTCCCCAGCTCCGACAAGGACGGCAACTTCACGCTCGCCGCCCACCGGGACGGTCACGGCGCGAAGTTCCACAACATCGACAAGCTCGGGAAGGGCGACTCGATCGTCTTCGAGACCCGCGACAACTGGTACGTCTACAAGGTCTACGACACCCTCACCGAGACCTCGAAGTACAACGTCAAGGTCCTGTCGAACGTCCCCAAGGAGTCCGGCAGGAAAAAGGCCGGCAAGTACATCACCCTCACCACCTGCACGCCCGTCTACACGTCCCGGTACCGGTTCGTCGTGTGGGGCGAGCTGGAGCGGGTGGAACGGGTGAACGCGGAGCGGACGTTGCCGAAGGAGCTGCGGTGAGGTGACTGAGGTCCTCACAGGACCTCAGTCACCGCTAGTATGACGGAGGCCCGAAGCCGCAACTTTCTCTTGCGGCTTCGGGCCTCTCGTATGTATCTGCCGCTTGCCGAACTGCTCAGCGCAGTGCGCTGAGATGGACTCCTGCGCTCCATGCCTCCAACTCGTCGCCATTCACCGTGACGATGCCACTTAGCTTCGCGACCGCCTGGGCCTCGTGGCTGAAGTTGCAGGTGGCGACGAACAGGGCGACATCCGCGGGGTCGATGGCGCGTGCGGCGCCCGCGAACTTCTGCATGTCGGCGCTGGGGACGACCCAGCGGCCAGCTCGGTTCTTGCACTGCACGGCGACTGTGCGTCCGTCGGCGGTGCGTGCGGTGACGTCGATGCCGCGGTCGCTGCGGGCCTGCCGTACGACGACGTCCGTGCAGCCGTCCCGGCGCAGTAGATCGGCGACGTGGCGTTCGAACGCCTGCCAGGTCATGGCCTTGAGGGAAGACCTGACCTGATCTGTCGGAGCGTCTCCTTCGAGAGCGTTGATCCGCTGGTGGTGCCAGCAGAGTTTGCGCTCGATGTTCTGGATGTCCTCCCGGAGTGTGATGAGTTCGCGGCGGTGTTCGCTGGACGAGGCGATCAGAGCGTTGAACATTGGGACGACGGTTTGGCCGAGGATGCGGGCGATGCGTTGGTCGATGTGGTCATCGAGTGAGGTGACGTCTGTGTGGACAGAATTGTCCACAGGCTGGGTGCGCGCTACATACTCCACGTCGAGGAGGTACACACGCACTTGACGTGCGATCTCGCTGTCCTGGAGCAGCATGCCGACGTTGAGCACAGCTCGGCGAGGGAAGAGGGCGAGTGCTCGGGAGCGTGACTGGATTCCACTGAGTTCCTTGAAGGAAGTCAGTTCTGTACCTGCCAATACTCGGTAGCCGCTGGCTTTCAGTTCTTCGCGGTGATCATGTACGAGCGAGGTGATGGCAGTGATGCCCACCTCGAAGTACGCCGCCACCATAGCCGTCGTCACATGCATCCCGTCTGGTAGCAGTGACAGTGCCTTGACCCGGTCTAGTGTGTCTGTGCGGTCAAGCATGTTGCTGCGTAGGGCCTTTGATTCGAGCAGTGCTGTTTGATCGATCACTCTCTGGTTCCACCTGTTCGGCTGTGAGGGTTCTTCGCGCCGGGGGGAGACGCTATTCTCCGCCCCATCCCTTCAACGAGCCGAGCAGTATGAAGATGTGGCCGAATCTCGCACTGAAGGGCGCATGCAAGATGAGTAGTTGCTGGGAGGCGCAGACGACAAAGCCCTGGTCTCCCCTTTCAGGGGGGGGATACCAGGGCTGAAACCTGCACAAGAGACTGGGGTAATACAGCATCAGATCGTGATGCTTGGTGAGCCAGTGAGCGGCCAAGCGTAACCACCCACGCCGTCGTTGTTGAGGTTGTAGATCACTTCTCCGTCGGTGGTCCACTTACCTGAGGAAGGCTTCCGCCGCCATCGGGAATGAGGGGGCCGATTTCTGCCGATAAAGTCTCATTGTCGTTATTGTTGATCTTGTGCGAGCTGCAGGGCCTCGTTGTTTGAGTATGTCTTTTGGTTCCGCTCACGGAACAGGCGTATTTCGAAGCCGTCGAACTTGTCTATTCAAGAGGGCCCCCGCCGTTCTTCCAGGTACCTTCAACCTTAGTGAACCCATGTCCTGCAGTATCAATCCGGATGCAGACTTTTCCCGGTAAACGCTAGCTGATAACCCGCTGCGTGGGCGGGTGCTCTCAGTGTCAGTGGGCTGGCTATTACGAGGGTTGCTGCGCCGAGGAGTGTCGAGGCCTTGAATATTAGGCGCGGCATTCTGGGTAAAGATCGAGCCTCCGACACCTCATCAAAGGGTGTCGGAGGCTCTTTTGCGTCAGGCGAGGTCAGTGCTCGTCGCGGGAACCGGTGAAGCTATCCGAAGAAGCCTCCGCTGTCGTTTCCGCCGTTGTTGTTGTTGCCGTTGTTGCCGAAGCCGACCGAAGCGAGGGTGATCGTTGTCTGGGTCGGGTCGGCTTCGTTGCCGCCGTCCGGGTCCTGGTCGGTGACGAGCGCGGTGTCGCTCTGGTCGCTGCCGTTGGCGAACTGGATGTTGGTGAAACCGGACGCCTGCAGGATCTGCTTGGCCTGGCCCACGGTCCGGCCGACGACGTTCGGGACCTCGACGCCCTGCGGCTCCTCCTCCTCGGCCGCCTTGCCGATCTGGATGGTGACCGTGTCGCCCTTGTTGAGCTCGGAGCCCGCCTCTGGGTTGGTCGCGATGACCTTGCCGACGAGGTTGTCGTCGTCGGTCTCGACTTCGGTGCAGGTGCCGACGAGGTTGTTCGCCGTCATTTGGGCCTTGGCGGCGTCACAGCTCTGATTGGACACGTCCGGGACGGTTTCCTTGTCCGGCGCCTTGGCGACCGTCAGCGTGACCGTGGAGCCCTTTTCGATCTTGCCGCTGGCCGGGTCCTGGTCGATCACGATGCCTGCGGTGCGGTCGGACTCCTCGGTCTTCCTCTCCACGACGAAGCCCTTGTCCTCGAGCTCGGCCTGGGCCTCGTCGAACTGAATGCCCTGGACGTCGGGAACCGTGACCTTCGGAGCACCCGTCGAGATGACCAGGGCGATGGTGTCGCCCTTCTTGACATCGGTGTCGGCCTTCGGGGTCTGCTTGCAGACGTTGCCGGTCTTCTCGTCCTCGCACTCGTCCTTGGTGGTCGTCACCTCGAGGTCGACGTTTTCGGCTGTCTTTTTCGCCTCCGCCTCGCTCTGGCCCACGAAGTTCGGTGCCTTGAGGGTGTCGTTGCCCGTGTCGTTGCCCGTGAACATCCACTGGCCGATGAGGACTGCGCCGATCAGCACCAGGACACCCGCGACGACCAGGAGGATCGTCGAGATGTTGTTCTTCTTCTGCTGGCGGCGGCGGCCCTGGCGGTCGTCGTAGCCGTAGCCGTCGTCCGGGCCGACCGGTGGCAGCATCGTCGTGGCACCGGCATCGGCGCGCAGGGCGGTGGTCGGCTGGTCGTCGGGGTAGCCGCCGTAGCCGACCGAGCCCATGGCCGCCGTGGCCGCGACGGGCTGGCCGTCGAGGCAGGCCTCGATGTCGGCGCGCATCTCGTCGGCGGACTGGTAGCGATAGTCCGGGTCCTTGACCAGCGCACGCAGGACGATGGCGTCCATCTCCGGCGTGATCTCCGGGTCGAAGACGCTCGGGGACTGCGGCTCCTCCCGCACATGCTGGTAGGCGACCGCCACGGGGGAGTCACCGATGAACGGCGGGCGGACCGTCAGTAGCTCGTAGAGCAGACAGCCCGTCGAGTACAGGTCGGAACGGGCGTCCACCTGCTCACCCTTGGCCTGCTCCGGGGAGAGGTACTGGGCGGTGCCGATGACCGCGGACGTCTGCGTCATCGTCATACCGGAGTCGCCCATGGCGCGGGCGATGCCGAAGTCCATGACCTTGACCTGGCCGTTGCGCGTCAGCATGACGTTGGCCGGCTTGATGTCGCGGTGGACGATCTGGTTGCGGTGGGCGTACTCCAGTCCCTGGAGGATGCCGATGGTCATCTCCATGGCCCGCTCCGGCAGCAGCTTGCGGCCGCTGTGGAGAAGCTCACGGAGGGTGGAACCCTCGACGTACTCCATGACGATGTACGGGATCGAGACCCCGTCGATGTAGTCCTCGCCCGTGTCGTAGACCGCCACGATCGCGGGGTGGTTGAGCGAGGCGGCCGACTGGGCCTCTCGGCGGAACCGGGCCTGGAAGGTGGGGTCGCGCGCGAGGTCAGCTCGCAGCGTCTTCACCGCCACGGTGCGGCCGAGGCGGGTGTCCATCGCGAGGTAGACCTCCGCCATGCCACCACGGCCGAGCACCTGGCCCAGCTCGTACCGGCCGCCGAGGCGACGCGGCTCTTCCATAGCTTCCTACCAGCCCTCTCCGTCGGTCCCGACCGCACCCATGTGTGGTCCGGCGGCTGTGCTCCGGGCATACGGTACCCGGCTCGCCTTCTGTGACCTGGCCAACCGCGTCACCCGATACAGGACCGGTATCGCAACGTGCACCGATGTGAAGGCGACGTGAGCGGGGTCACTTCTTGCTGTTGATGACTGCCTGCATCACGCTCTTCGCGATCGGGGCGGCGAGTCCGCCACCGGAGATGTCACCGCGGTCGGCCGCACCGTCCTCGACGACCACGGCCACGGCGACCGGCGAGCTGCCGTCGCTGAGCTTGGCGTACGAGATGAACCAGGCGTACGGCTTCTCCTTGTTGTCGAGGCCGTGCTGGGCGGTACCGGTCTTGCCGCCGACGGTGACGTCGTCGATCTGCGCGTTCTGGCCGGTGCCCGTCTTGACGACGCTCTCCATCATGTCCTGGAGCTTCTGGGCGGTCTCCGGCGAGACCGCCTGGGACAGCGACTCGGGGTCGTGCGTCTCGACGACGTCGAGGTTGGAGGCGCGCAGCTGGTCGACCATGTACGGCTTCATCAGCTCGCCGTCGTTGGCGACGGCCGAGGCGACCATGGCCATCTGGAGCGGGGTGGCACGGTTGGAGGCCTGCCCGATACCGGCCATGGCGTTCTGCGGGCGGTTGTCCTCGGGGTAGACGCTCTCGGCGGCGCGTACCGGTACGTCGAGCTTGTCCTCGTCGAAGCCGAACTTCGCGGCCTGCTCGCGCATCTTCTCGTTGGTGACGGTGTCGGAGAGCTTGCCGAAGACCGTGTTGCAGGACTGCTCGAGCGCGTAGCGGAGCGTGGCGTTCTTGCACACACCGTGCTCGTTGGTGAGGTCGGTCCTCGTTCCGGGAAGCTGGTACGGATCCGGGGAGTCCGTCTTGTCGTCGATGTCCGTGACAACCTCGTTCTCCAGCGCTGCGGCGGCCGTGACCACCTTGAACGTGGAGCCCGGCGGGTAGGTCTCGCGCAGCGCGCGGTTCAGCATCGGCTTGTCGGAGTCCTTCTCCAGCTTCGAGAAGGCCTTGCTGTCCTTGGTGCTGATGCCGGCGAAGACCGACGGGTCGTACGACGGGGTGGAGGCCAGGGCGAGGATCGCGCCGGTCTTCGGGTCGAGCGCGGCGACGGCGCCCTTCTTGTCGCCGAGGCCCTCGAAGGCCGCCTTCTGCGCGGCGGCGTTGAGGGTGGTGACGACGCTGCCGCCCTCCTTCTTCTTGCCGGTGACCATGTCCAGCGTGTTCCGGAAGAAGAGCCGGTCGTCGTTGCCGGTGAGGATGCCGTCCTCAAGGCTCTCCAGCTGGGTGGCGCCGATGATCTGGGAGGAGTAGCCGGTGACCGGCGCCCACATCTCGCCGTTCTTCCAGGTGCGCTTGTACTTGTAGTCGAGGCCCTTGGAAGCGATGGACCCGGTGATGGCCTTGCCGTCGACGATGATGTCGCCACGAGGCGTGGCATAGCGCTCGATGGCGACGCGCCGGTTGTTCTTGTCGGTGGCAAGGGAATCCGCCTGGACGTACTGGAGCCAGTTGGTGCGGACGAGCAGGGCGAGGACCAGGAGCCCGCAGAAGATCGCGATGCGGCGCAGGGGTTTGTTCATGACGGGCGGACCACCTGGGTCATCTCGGCATCAGGGTTGGGAGCGGGGGCGGGAGCGGGCCGGCGCGCGGTGTCGCTGATTCTGATCAGAATGCCGATGAGTGCCCAGTTGGCGATGACGGAGGAACCGCCGTACGCCAGGAAAGGCATCGTCATACCGGTCAGGGGGATGAGGCCCATCACGCCGCCGGCGACGACGAAGACCTGGAGGGCGAACGCGCCGGACAGACCGATGGCGAGCAGCTTGCCGAACGGGTCGCGGGCGGCGAGGGCGGTGCGGATACCGCGCTCCACGATCAGCCCGTAGATCAGCAGGATCGCCATCACGCCGGCCAGTCCCAGCTCCTCACCGAAGGTGGCGAGGATGAAGTCGGAGTTGGCGGCGAACCGGATGAGCTCGGAGTGGCCCTGGCCCAAGCCGGTGCCGAGGGTGCCGCCGGAGCCGAAGGCCCACAGGGCCTCCATGGACTGCGCGGAGTGGCCGACCACGGTCTTGGAGAGTTCCCACTCGCCCATGGGGTCCAGCCAGGCCTGGACGCGCTGCTGCACGTGGATCTCGAAAGAGGCCACGCCGACGGCGCCGACGGCGGACATCAGCAGACCGAAGACGATCCAGCTGGTCCGCTCGGTGGCGACGTACAGCATGATCACGAACATGCCGAAGAACAACAGCGAGGTACCGAGGTCTGTCTCGAAGACCAGGATGAGGATCGAGATCGCCCAGACGACGATGATCGGACCGAGGTCGCGGCCACGCGGCAGGTACAGCCCCATGAAGCGGCGGCTGGCCAGCGCGAGCGCGTCGCGCTTGACCATCAGGTAGCCGGCGAAGAAGACGGCCAGCACGATCTTGGCGAACTCGCCGGGCTGGATGGTGAAACTGCCGACCTGGATCCAGATCTTGGCACCGTAGGTGAGCTCGGCGCCGAGGCCCGGGACCAAGGGGAGCAGCAGCAGGACCAGCGCACCGGCCATGGAGATGTAGGTGTAGCGCTGGAGGGTGCGGTGGTCCTTGAGGAAGATCAGCACGGCGATGAGGAGCGCGATGCCCATCGCTGTGTAGATCAGCTGGTTGGTTGCCTTTCCACCGGCTTGGCCGATGCTTCGCAGGAGGCTCGACTGGTCCAGCCGCCAGATGGCCACCAGCCCCAGGCCGTTCAGCAGCGTGGCCAGTGGCAGCAGCAGCGGGTCCGCGTACGGCGCGAACTTGCGGATGACGAGGTGGCCGATGGCGGCAAGTACGCCGAGGCCGATGCCGTAGGCGGCCAGACCGGCCGGAACCTCGTCGTTCAGGGCGAGGCCCACGTTGACGTAGGCGAACACCGGGATGACGACCGCGAACGCCAGCAGCGCCAGCTCGGTGTTGCGTCGGCTCGGGGTGCCGATCGCGCCGATCGTGGACGTGTGCTGCGTCGATGGGTTGGTAGTACTGCTCATCGTGTGAGTGGCCCCTCGCGGCTTGCCTACTGCTCACCGCACCGTGAGACCAGTTCCTGCTCCTCCTCCGAGAGGCTGGGGCCGGTCGACGGTGTGGGTGCGGTCTGGGTCGGGGTCGGGGACGTCGACGGTGCCGACGACGTCGGGGACGGTGTGGCCTTGGACGTGAGGGAGGTCTTCGTGGTTCCTGTGACTCCGCCGGCCTCGCCCTCGCCGGTCTTGGCGTTGTTGTCCGCCGCCTCGCGGCGCTCGGCGTTCTTCTTGCACGCCGACGCCTGGGTGGACAGCTCCGTGATCTTCTTCTCGGCGTCGCTCAGACCGCCCTCGGCGATCGTGGCCTCGACCAGTTTCTGCTGATAGGACGGCAGGTACTTGAGTTCGATCTCGGGATGGTCCTTCTCGACCTTCGAGAGCGAGATCCAGGCAAGGTCCTGGCTGATGCCGCGGTACAGCGCCACATGGTCGTCGTTGGAGCCGACGTAGTACTGCGTCTGCGTCCAGCGGTAACCGCTGTACAGGCCTCCGCCGACCACGGCGAGGGCGAGGATGCCGAAGAAGGATCTCTTCAGCCACCTGCGCTTCGTGCGGGGCTTGACGAAGTCGTCGTCGGAGTAGTCGCCGAAGCTGCCCACCGCCGGCGTGTACCCGGTCGTGTCGCCGGATCCGGGCGGGCCGAACTCGCCGCCGCCCTGTCCGTGCCCCTGACGGCCGAGACCGGAGGCGCGGCCGGCCGGGGTCTGCATGATGCCGTTGTCCTGCAGGTGGAGCTGGTTCTCGGCGACCGCGCCGACCACGACCGGCGTGTCGGAGAGCTGCCCGGCGAGGGTGTCCCCGGTGTCGAGATCGAGGACGTCGGCGATGATGACGGTGATGTTGTCCGGGCCGCCACCGCGCAGCGCGAGCTGGATCAGCTCCTGCACGGTCTCCTGCGGGCCCTGGTAGCTGGCGAGTGTGTCCTCCATCGTCTGGTGGGACACGACGCCGGACAGGCCGTCGGAGCAGATCAGGTACCGGTCGCCGGCGCGGACCTCGCGGATGGAGAGGTCGGGCTCGACGTGGTCGCCGCTGCCCAGCGCGCGCATCAGCAGGGAGCGCTGCGGGTGGGTGGTGGCCTCCTCCTCGGTGATGCGGCCCTCGTCGACCAGACGCTGCACCCAGGTGTGGTCCTGGGTGATCTGGGTGAGGACGCCGTCCCTGAGGAGGTAGGCACGGGAGTCGCCGACATGCACGAGGCCGAGTCGCTGGCCGGTCCACAGCAGGGCGGTGAGCGTGGTGCCCATGCCCTCCAGCTGGGGGTCCTCCTCGACCATCGCGCGCAGCTGGTCGTTGGCGCGCTGCACGGCGGTGCCGAGGGAGGTGAGGATGTCGGAGCCGGGAACGTCGTCGTCGAGCGTGACGAGGGTGGAGATCACCTCGGAGGAGGCGACCTCGCCGGCCGCCTGGCCGCCCATGCCGTCGGCGATCGCGAGCAGCCGGGGACCGGCGTAGCCCGAGTCCTCGTTGCCCTCGCGGATCATGCCTTTGTGCGATCCGGCGGCGAAGCGCAGTGACAGACTCATGCGCACCTCGCCCGTCGGCTCCGGGTACATCCGCACGGTGCCCACCCTCCGGTCGGGAGCGCGCCGGGAACCCTGGTCGGGGTTACCACTGCGTGCTCGCTCCGCTCGCGCCTATTCATGATGTAGCACTACTTCCGCAGCTCGATGACGGTCTTGCCGATGCGGATCGGCGCGCCGAGCGGAATCGGCGTGGGAGTCGTCAGTCGGTTCCGGTCGAGATACGTGCCGTTGGTGGACCCCAGGTCCTCGACGATCCACTGGCCGTCGCGGTCCGGGTAGATCCGGGCGTGCCGGCTGGAGGCGTAGTCGTCGTCCAGCACGATCGTGGAGTCGTGCGCGCGGCCCAGGGAGATGGTCTGGCCCTGCAGCGCCACGGTCGTACCCGTCAGCGTGCCCTCGCTGACGACGAGTTTGGTCGGGGCGTTGCGCCCGCGGCGCCCGCCGCCGGTGGCGGGCGCGGGCTGCTGGCCGCGCTGTTGCGGGGGCGCGGCGGCCTGGCGGGCGGCCTGCTGTGGTCGCGCGGCCTCGCGGCGCGCCCCCCGCTGGGTGACGCGCGTACCGAACAGATCGCTGCGGATGACCTGCACGGCCACGATCACGAACAGCCACAGTACGGCCAGGAAACCCAGCCGCATGACCGTGAGGGTCAGCTCTGACATTGCCCCCGCTTCACCCTTCGGCTTGCCGGTAAATGATGGTGCTGCTGCCCACGACGATCCGCGAGCCGTCGCGGAGCGTAGCGCGGGTGGTGTGCTGCCCGTCCACCACGATGCCGTTGGTGGATCCGAGATCCTGGATCGTCGAGGGCGTTCCGGTCCGGATCTCGCAGTGCCGGCGGGATACGCCGGGGTCGTCGATCCGCACGTCGGCTTCCGTGCTGCGGCCCAGCACCAGCGTCGGGCGGGAGATCTGATGGCGGGTGCCGTTGATCTCGATCCAGTAGCGCATGCGCCCACCGGCCGCAGGTGCGGCGGGCGGCCGTTGGCCGAGCGGCGCGGCGCCGGGGCGGCCGCCACCGGGCGGCGGCGTGGCCGGCATGGGCGGCGCGCCCGAGGGCGCTGCCGTGGGCGGGTACCCGTAGCCGCCGGGGCGGCCCGCGGCGGGGCTCGCCGGGGCGCCCGAGGGGGCCTGCTGGTTGGTGGAGGAGGCGAGCGTACGGCTGCGCACCCGGTACAGACCGGTGTCGAGGTCGTCGGCCTTCTCCAGATGGACCTTGATGGCGCCCATGAAGGTGTAGCGCTGCTGCTTGGCGTAGTCGCGCACCATGCCGGCGAGCTCGTCGCCGAGCTGGCCGGAGTAGGGGCTGAGGCGCTCGAAGTCGGGCGTGCTCAGCTCCACGATGAAGTCGTTGGGGACGACCGTCCGGTCGCGGTTCCAGATGGTCGCGTTGTTGTCGCACTCCCGCTGGAGTGCTCCCGCGATCTCCACGGGCTGGACCTCGGACTTGAACACCTTGGCGAAGGTGCCGTTGACCAGACCTTCGAGACGTTGCTCGAACTTCTTCAGGACTCCCATGGGGCACCTCCTCCGTCGTCACCGCTCTGCGTACCGCGTCGGTACTGCTTACTGATCGTATCCACGCGCCGGGGAATCGGCTGGTTCCCCCTGTCGGCCCGGTCGATCGGTGTCACCCGGTGTCGACGCCCACTGAAGTCCCTTCCCGGATTCCCGCCGGGGCTCCTTTTCGAACTACCCAGTCCGAACTCTGCCAAGGATCGTAGAGGCGGCGCGAGACCAGTGTCCCGCACCGGACTGTGCACCCCGTCCCTCTCCAGTAGAGATGGCCGGGACCGGTACGAGGTTGATACGTGAACCAGCACTCGTTGATACGTGCCCGCAGGAGCCGTGTGTTCGGTCCGTGCTGGTCGGCTGGGTCACGTAGCCGTGGAGCCGGTCGGCTGCCGTTAAGGGATGTGAAGCCACCCTCTCCAGCGTGCTAATCTTCTCGATGTCGGAAGGCGCCAACTCCGCGAGGGGCGGGGCTCGAAGACACACCCAATGCGCGGGTGGCGGAATAGGCAGACGCGCTGGATTCAGGTTCCAGTGCCCGCAAGGGCGTGGGGGTTCAACTCCCCCCTCGCGCACAGCGAAGCGGTCCCATCGTGATCACGATGGGACCGCTTCTTTTTTGTCTGTTCACCCAGTGTGCGGAGGGGGCGGTCGCCGACTTCCGGGCTCTGGAGTGTGAGGAGTCTCTCAGGAGATTCAGTAAGGGCTTTCGGCTTCCGGTGGCGCGGGACGGCGTGGGGGCGTGCCGCATCCCGCGTGTGCGGTTGGGTGCGGCGTCGGGGTCGGCGTCACGTGAATTGCCGCAGATGCGGATTCAAACGATGTTTCACGTGAAACGGTGCTGAGTGAGCCCGTGCGGCGGCTCTTCTGGAGGTTTGCCTCGGGAAACCTGTCAGTACCGTTGACGCTCGCCCGCCTCATACCTATCTTCTGGTCGGAAATTCGCACAACGTTCGTAATTTCGAACGTTGCTCTCGCTTTGTCCGACCCCCCACACCTGCCAGAGACGAGGCGCACATGGCACCGCCCCTCTCCAGACGCTTCCTCCTCCAGTCCGCGATGCTCGCCGCGGCCGTTCCCGGAGTTTCCTTCACGGCGGGTGGCGGCCGTGCGGTCGCCGCTGCTGTTCCGACGCCTTCCGCCTGGTCGGTGCGGCCCTTCGAGCTCAAGGACGTGGCGCTCGGCCAGGGCCTGTTGGCCGACAAACGCCGGTTGATGCTCGACCACGGCCGCGGCTACGACGTCGACCGGCTGTTGCAGGTCTTCCGTGCCAACGCGGGGCTCTCCACCAAGGGCGCGGTCGCCCCCGGCGGCTGGGAGGGCCTCGACGGCGAGGCCAACGGCAACCTTCGCGGCCACTACACCGGGCACTTCCTGACGATGCTCGCCCAGGCCTATGCCGGCACCAACGACACGGCGTACGCCGACAGGATCCGCTACATGGTCGGCGCCCTGACCGAGGTGCGCGCGGCGCTGCGCACCGACCCGCGCATGCTCGCCGTCACCGGGAAGTTCGGCACTGCCCAGGAGAACGTCCGCGGCTCCTACCAGTACGTCGACCTGCCGAACAGCGTGCTCGGCGGTGCCTCTGCGATCACCCTGTCGGCCTGGGTGAAGCCCACCCACAACGCCAACTGGACGCGGGTCTTCGACTTCGGCGACAACACCACCCGCTACATGTACCTGGCGGCGCGCAACACGAGCGGCTTCCCGCGCTTCGCCGTGACCGCCAACGGGCCCGGCGGGGAGCAGGGCCTCAACGGCACCGCCGCGCTGCCGCTCAACCAGTGGAGTCATCTCGCGGTGACGATCGGCAGCGGCACCGGCACGCTCTATGTCAACGGCACGGCCGTGGCGCAGAACACGTCGATGTCCCTCACGCCGGCGGCCCTCGGCACCCTGGCGAACAACTGGCTGGGTCGGTCCAATTTTCAAACCGACCCCGTCTTCGCGGGCGCGTTGGACGAGTTCAACGTCTGGTCGCGGGCGCTGACGGCCGCCGAGATCACGTCACTCCAGAGCAATCGGGCGTCGGCTTCCTCTGCGGGGCGGGGCAACCTGGCCTCGTACGACTTCTTCGAGACCAGCGGCGGCACGTTCGAGGACGGCTCCGGGCGCGGCCTGACCGCCACCCTGCGCCGTACCTGGGGCGCGCCCAGCCATGCCGGTTTCCTGGCGGCGTACCCGGAGACGCAGTTCATCGAGCTGGAGTCGATGACCAGCGGCGACTACACGCGCGTGTGGGCGCCGTACTACACCGCGCACAAGGTCCTGCGCGGTCTGCTGGACGCGTACCTCCATGTCGACGACGCGCGGGCGCTCGATCTGGCCTCGGGCCTGTGCGACTGGATGTACTCCAGGCTGTCGAAACTGCCGGACGCCACCCTGCAGCGGATGTGGGGGATCTTCTCCAGCGGCGAGTACGGGGGTCTGGTCGAGGCGATCGTCGACCTGTACGCGATCACCGGCAAGGCGGACCATCTCGCCCTGGCCAAGCTGTTCGATCTGGACAAGCTCATCGACGCCTGTGCCGCGAACACGGACACGCTCGACGGTCTGCATGCCAATCAGCACATCCCCATCTTCACCGGGCTCACGCGGCTGTACGACGTCACGGGAGAGGCGCGCTATCTGACGGCGGCGAAGAACTTCTGGGGCATGGTGATCCCGCAGCGCATGTACGGGATCGGCGGCACCAGCACGGCCGAGTTCTGGAAGGCGCGCGGGGTCATCTCGGGGACGATCAGCGACACCAACGCCGAGACCTGCTGCGCGTACAACCTGCTGAAGCTGAGCCGGAGCCTGTTCTTCCACGAACAGGACCCGAAGTACATGGACTACTACGAGCGGGCCCTGCTCAACCAGGTCCTCGGCTCCAAGCAGGACACGGCCGACGCGGAGAAGCCGCTGGTCACGTACTTCATCGGGCTGAAGCCCGGTCATGTGCGCGACTACACCCCCAAGCAGGGCACCACCTGCTGCGAGGGCACCGGTATGGAGAGCGCCACCAAGTACCAGGACTCGGTGTACTTCACCAAGGCCGACGGCAGCGCGCTGTACGTCAACCTGTACAGCGCCGCCACGCTGAACTGGTCCGCGAAGGGCGTGACGGTCGCCCAGAGCACCGACTACCCCCGGGAGCAGGGCTCCACGATCACTATCGGGGGCGGCAGCGCGGCCTTCGAACTGCGGCTGCGCGTGCCGTCCTGGGCGACCGCGGGTTTCCGGGTGACCGTCAACGGCAGCGCGGTGAGTGGCACTCCCGCAGCGGGCAGCTACTTCACGATCCCCTCCCGCACCTGGCGCGGCGGGGACGTCGTACGCGTGACGATCCCGTTCCGGCTGCGGGTGGAGAAGGCCCTCGACGACCCGTCGCTCCAGACCCTGTTCTACGGGCCGGTCAACCTGGTCGGCAGGAACAGCGGTACGAGCTATCTGTCGTTCGGGCTGTACCGCAACGCCGGGCTCTCCGGCGACCTGCTGCCCTCCCTCACGCCGGTGAGCGGAAAGCCGTTGCACTACACGCTGGGCGGCACCGAATTCGCTCCCTTCTACGAGGGGAGCGAGGATCCGACCCACGCCTACGTCCAGCGCTCCGAACCGAAGGTCGTCCTCGGCGGCACCGACTCGGGCGTTGCCAACCCGGCGAAGTCCGACGGCACGACCCTGCTCGACGAGATCTGGGCCGGGGCGCCGTTCGCCGACAAGGGCTCGCTGGTGGCGCGCGTGCAGTCGACCGTCGGCTCCTGGGTGTCGGCCGGGCTGCTGAGCCAGGCCGACGGGCAGAAGGTGGTGACCACCGCGCAGAACGCGACGTACGCGGCCTGACGGTACGGGCGGCTGCTCCCTCGGTGGGGGCGGTCGCTCCTCGCGTTCCCCGGATGGCCTACGCGGCGAGGCGCTCGGCCAGGCTCTTGGCCTTGATGGCCGCGTCGTCGAGGGCCTTGGCGCGGGAGGCCTCCGAGAGCGGGATCAGCTCGCTCATCGCGGGGTTGTGCGGGGCCATCGTGAGCTCCGGGACGATGAAGTCGACCTCCAGGCCGAGGGTTTCGGAGAGGACCGCCGTCAGGTAGTTCTGCACGTACTCCAGCGGTTCGCGCGGCGTGCCCGGGGCGTAGGAGCCGCCGCGGCTGGCGACGACGGTGACCGGTGTGCCGTTCGTCTTCGAGTCCTCGTTCATGGCGGTGCGGCCGATGAGAACCACATTGTCCAGCCACGCCTTGAGGGTCGACGGGATCGAGAAGTTGTACATGGGGGCGCCGATCAGGATCGCGTCCGCCTGCTCCAGCTCCACGATGAGCTTCTCCCGCTCGGCGAAGGCCGCGGCCTGCTCCGGGGTGTGCGTGGCCGGGTCGGCGAAGCCGGCGGTGTGCGCGTCGGCGCTGATGTGCGGCACGGGATCGGCGTGAAGGTCGCGATAGACGACCGTGCCGTCCGGATGCTGGTCCTCCCAGGCCTTGCGGAAGGTTTCCGTCACCGCGCGCGACGTCGAGGCACCGGCGGGAAAGACGGACGAGTCCAGGTGCAGGAGGGTAGCCATGGGGAACTCCAAAAGAAGTGGCTTCGCTTTCGTACTCGACTATAGATAACATAGCTACTTACTTTTTTTCATCCCTATATCCGGGCCAAGTACCCTTGCCTCATGGCGGAGCAGCAGCAGGACATCCATGGCGCCGGGCCGTGCCGACAGGTCGACGAAGGCATCACCCGCGTGTTCGCCCTGCTCGGCAAGCGCTGGACGGGCCTGATCGTGGCCGTGCTGATGCCGCACCCCGCGCACTTCGTCGACCTGCGCAGGGCGATCCCCGGCATCAGCGAGCGCATGCTCTCCGACCGCCTCACTGAACTCGGTGCGGCAGGCCTGGTGGTGCGCGAGGTCGACGCAGGGCCACCGCTGCGCGTCACCTACCGGCTGACCGAGGCCGGGGCCGCGCTGGGACCGGCGCTGTGGGAGCTCCAGGACTGGGCCAAGATCCATCTGCCGCAGAGCCGGCCGTGTGCGGGGACGGCGCGGGAGTAGCGCGGCGAGCGCCGACCGGCTCAGCGCTGCGCGGGTCATCTCCTCGGCACGCGGTCCGGCTGCTCCGCTCGCGTTCCGGCGCAGCGCTAAGCGGGTCGGCTCGGCGGCGAGCGGGCCGGGTTCTCCACAGGTGTGGACGGGTGGCGCGCGGAGTTGTCCACAGGGTCTGACGCGTTTCGGCCGTCGGCTGTACGGTCGTCACGAGTTGATGTTCGTGCGTGGACGTGTGCGGAAGGGCGGTCGGTGTGAGCGAGGCCGGTACGACGGTGGCGGGGCCGGTGGCCGAGGCGGAGTCGGCGGAGTTCCGGGAGACCGGGGCGGGAACGGCGGTGTCGCGGCCGGCCGGCGCGCGGGTGCCGGGGGTGTCCGGGTTCGCCCGGTGGCCCTCTGAGGGATCGCCCAAGGACGAGGGCAAGGCGCTGCGCACGCGGGTGCCCCGCAGCGCGCACGCGGATCTGACGCTCACCACGGATCGGCTGGACGCGGAGTCCGCGGTGGAGGAGTCCAACCGCGGCCGGATCCCCGGTCTCGCCCCGATACGGGCCGGCAGGATGGCGGCCACGCCCTTCGCGTTCATGCGCGGCTCGGCGGGCCTGATGGCATACGACCTGGCCCGTACGCCCATGACCGGCATCGGCACCCAGATCTGCGGTGACGCCCACGCGGCCAACTTCGGCCTGTACGGGGACGCCCGCGGCGACCTCGTCATCGACCTCAACGACTTCGACGAGACCGTGCACGGCCCCTGGGAGTGGGACCTCAAGCGCCTCGCCACCTCGCTGGTCCTCGCCGGCCGCGAGGCGGGCGCCGACGAGGACATCTGCC
The DNA here is from genome assembly GCF_042802555.1 of Streptomyces sp. NPDC057474. Classification (NCBI taxonomy): domain Bacteria; kingdom Bacillati; phylum Actinomycetota; class Actinomycetes; order Kitasatosporales; family Streptomycetaceae; genus Streptomyces; species Streptomyces sp. NPDC057474. The sequence continues at coordinate 62,384 of NZ_JBHVDX010000009.1, forward strand.
GGAAGGCGGCCTATGACGCGACGGGCGCCTATCGGCGCACGATGCGGCTCCTCGCGAAACTCTCGGCGCTCGATGCGTGGAACGCCATCGCGGACGAGGAACTGGTCTCCTACACCGACGCCCACGATCTGCTGGGCACCCTGGAGCGGGTTTCGGAGAAAGCGCGCGCCAACACGAGCGGCCGTTTCGCGGCCAAGGCGACCCGGCAGGTGGAGGGCGGTGGCCGCCACTTCGTGGATGCCCCGCCGGTGCTGCGCCGCGTGGGCGACGAGGAGGCGACCGCGGTGGCCACCTCGCTGACGCAGTACCTGACAACGCTCTCGGAGGACCGCCATCCGCTGCTCGCCCGGTACGCAGTGCACGACGTGGCTTTCCGTGTGGTCGGGACCGGCAGTGTGGGCACCCGCTCGTACGTCGTCCTGCTCCTGGACCACCGGGGTGAACCGCTCGTTCTCCAGGTGAAGGAGGCCCGGCCCTCGGCGCTCGAGCCGCATCTCGCGACCGCCGGTTTCGAGGTGCCGGAGGTGGACCACGAGGGACGCCGGGTGGTCCTCGGCCAGAAGCGCATGCAGGTCGTCAGCGACATCCTGCTGGGCTGGACCACGGTCGACGGACTCCCCTTCCAGGTACGCCAGTTCCGCAACCGCAAGGGCAGCGTCGACCCCGCGGCCCTGGCCGCCGACCAGATCGACGACTACGGCCGCATGACCGGGGCCCTCCTCGCCCGCGCCCATGCCCACAGCGCCGATCCCCGCCTCATCGCCGGCTACTGCGGCAAGAACGACGAACTCGACGAGGCGACAGCCACGTTCGCCGTGACCTACGCGGACCGCACGGAGGCGGACCACGCGGACCTGGTGGCGGCGGTGCGGGCGGGGCGGATCGCGGCGGAGACGGGGGTCTGAGGCGAGGGCCGATGGGGTCTCCGGGGCGGTTGGGGGCGTTCGGTCGGCTGGGGCGCCCAGGTCGACAGGGTGTTTGAGCGAGCGGAGTGTTCGGAGGCGTCCGGGGTGACTGGGTGACTGGGTGACTGGGTGACTGGGCGGGTGGCCGGGGCCAGGGTGTCCGGATGCGTCGGCTGAGCCCCGGCTGTGTCGACCGGGCGGCCGGATACGGCGCGGGTGTTCTCATCCCGTCCCGGCGTCTCCGGTGGCTTTCGGTGGGGCTCGGAGCCGTGGCCTAGGCTGGGTCGGGTGACGACCCCGGAAGCCGAGCAGACACCGTCCGAGCGCCCCACCGAGCCCGTGGAGCCCGATGAGGGCACGGAGCCTGTCGAAGACACGACGCCCGCCGAGGGCGCGGCGTCTGCCGAGGGTGAGACCCCCGCTGACGATGCGGCTTCCGCCGAGGGGTCGGCGTCCGAGGGCTCGGGCTCGGGCTCGGGGCGGCCCGAGGAGCGGCTGGAGCGGGCCGTGCGGGCGGCCGAGCAGGCGCTGATCGAGTACGAGATCGCGGTGGAGACCTTCCGGGTCGAGGTGGAGAACTTCTCCCGGTTGCACCACCAGAAGCTCGGTCCCGTGTACGCGCGGCTGGACGAGCTGGACGCCCAGATCGCCGAGGCGAAGGCCGCGCGCACCGGTGACCCCGAGGACGTGCGCAAGGCGCAGGAGGCGCGGGCCCGGGTCATGCCCATGCCTGGCGTGGAGGAGCTGTTCCACGGCTGGATGGACTCGGAGGGCCTGTTCCCCGAGGCGGCGGCCATGCTCACCGACCAGCCCGTACGGTCACCGGAGCGGGTGCGCCCGAGCGACGAGGCACGCAGGCTCTACCGCGAGCTGGTCCGCAAGGCCCACCCCGACCTGGCACAGGACGACAAGGAGCGGGAGCGGCGGGGCGGGTTCATAGCCCGGGTGAACGCCGCGTACGGCCGTGGGGACGAGGTGCTGCTGCGGGAGTTGTCCGAGGAGTGGGCGGCCGGCCCTGTGCCGGACGAGCGCAGGCCGAGTCGTGCCGAGGAGCTGTACGCCCGCCTCGAATGGCTGGCCCAGCGCAAGGAGCTCCTCGCCCTCGTCGCCCGTGAGCTGGAGGAGGGCGCGATCGGGTCGATGCTCCGCCTCGCGCCCGACGACCCCGACCGCCTCCTCGACGAGATCGCCGACCAGCTGCTGTCGGAGGTCGAACAGCGGGAGGCGGAGCTGGCGGGACTGCTCGGTCAGGACGGGTAGGCGGGGAGGCCCGCCCTGCCTGGTCGGACTGTTGAGGGCTCGGGCTGTCGGTCGTCCGGTCGGGTAGCGTCGTACGCATGCATTTCGGAGCTGGTGTGCCCACGGTCGAGGTCAAAGACCTCAAGGACGACGACTTCCTGCTGGACGTCCGGGAGGACGACGAGTGGCAGGCGGGTCATGCCGAAGGGGCGCTGCACATCCCCATCAGTGAGTTCGTGGCGCGCTACGGCGAGGTGACCGAGGCGGCCCCGCAGGACGGCAGGGTCCACGTGATCTGCCGCTCGGGCGGGCGTTCGGCGCAGGTCACCATGTATCTCGTCCAGCAGGGCATCGACGCCGTGAACGTGGACGGCGGTATGCAGGTCTGGGCAGCCGCCGGCCGCCCGGTGGTGGACGACAAGGGTGGCGCGGGGTTCGTTCTCTAGGGAACGTGCGCAGGCACCGCAGATGGGTTGGGGCGCGCGGACAGGACGTGCGCGCCCCGAGTCGCGGCGTGCGCGGCGCTCAGCCCAGTGGGTGTGCCGCCAGAAGGTCGCCCAGCGCCTCCTCGTGCGCCGCCGCGGGGCCGAGCGACAGTTCGAGGTGCTTGGCCCAGGCGTGATAGCGGTGCAGCGGGTAGTCGACGTCGGCGCCGAAGCCCCCGTGCAGATGCTGCGCGGTCTGCACGACCCGCCGTACACCCTCAGAGGCCCAGATCTTGGCCACGGCGACGTCCCCGGCGGCGGGCAGCGCACCCCCCGCTCCGGAGGTGATCCGCCAGACGGCCTGCCACAGCGTCGCCTCCATCGCGCGAAGATCGATGAAGCGGTCGGCGGCCTGTACGGCGACGGCCTGGAACGACGCGATCGGGAAACCGAACTGTTCCCGTTTGCCGGCGTATTCGCTGGTCATGCCGAGCACGCCCTCACCCAGCCCGAGCGCCAGCGCGCACGTCCCGGTGGCCAGCAGCTCCCGCAGCCGCTCCCACGCCCCCTCCGCGTCGATGACGTCCCGCGCGGCGATCCGTGCCGACTCCAGCCGCAGCTCCGCCAGCCGTTCACCGGCGGTGGAGACCTGCTCGGCGAGCGCCACCCCCTCGTGGACGCGGGGAACGAGGGCGAGCACGACCCGGCCGTCGGCGACAGTAGTCGTGTCCCGCTCGTCTCCGTCGGAGGAGACGGCGGGGGTGACCGACTCCGGCGCGACCGTCGCGGGGACGACGACGAAGTCCGCGTTGTGCGCCCATGGCACCGCCGTCTGCACGCCGTCCAGGACCCAGACTCCGTCGTCGCCCCGCCGAGCGGTCACGGCCAGTTCGGCCGGGTCGTGGCCCGTGCGGCCGTGCGCGGCGACGGTCAGGACGACCTCGCCCCGGCCGACGCGTGCGAGCAGATCCGCCTTCAACTCCTCGCTCCCGTGCGCCTGTACGGCCACAGCGGCCGCGCTGCTCTCCAGCAGAGGCCCCCTGGCCAGCACCTTCGCCGACTCGCGCAGCACCAGGCACAGCGCGATCGGGTCCAGGCCCGACCCGCCGTACGAGGGGTCCAGCAACAGGCTGAGCAGGTCCGCGTCGGCGAGCTTCGCCCACAGGGCCCGGTCGAAGTCGTCGGCCACGGCCCCGGGCACGAGCGACGGGCTCGGTACCCCGTCCGGCGCGACCCCGGCGAACACCGCCCTCGCCGCTTCGGCCGCCGCCTGCTGCTCCTCGGTGAAGGTGAAGTCCACGGTCCCGCCCCTTCCGTGTCGCCGATGACGGGGCGTCAAGATAGAACAGGTTCTAGAAGAAGGGAATGGTGTGGGCCGAGGCAGTGGTCGGGTGGCAGGCGCGGCAGGCGGCAGAGTGGCCGAGGCGGCTTCCGGGAGAGAGGCGGACCACACCGCGCCGTAAGGTGTCCCCGCTGTGGATAACCTCATGGGTGCCGTGTGAGCGGTGTGACGATGTGACTGCTGTGGCCATCGGGGCTGTGCCGGAGGACGCGGCTGAGTAAGTTCCGGTGGGGAAGTGGACCGGGTAGTGGGAATCGGGGAGCGGGGCGGAATGGACGCGAACGACGAGGTCTCGAACGCCCGGCGAGGGCCGGACGAGCCCGAGGGCTCCGCCTCCGCGAGCGATGCGACCTCGCAGGCCCAGCCACCCCGGCAGACCCCGGCCCAGGCCCCGGCGTCCGCCCCCTCGTCCCCGCCGCAGTCGCCGTCGGAGTCGGAGTCGCTTCCCCGGACGCGACCGGAGCAGATGGCCGAACCGGCGCAGCCGGCCTCCGGTATCGCCGCGCTCACCCTGCCGTACCAGATCGCCGTGGCGCTGGTGCTCGCGGTCGTGGCGGTGGCGACCTGCGCGCATCTCGGGCTGGTGTTTCTCCACATCGCGCCGTCGAACACGCTGACGAAGCAGCACGGTCGGGCGGTGGACGAATGGGTGTACCCGGAGTTCGAGCAGAACTGGAAGCTGTTCGCGCCGAACCCGTTGCAGCAGAACATCTCGGTGCAGGCGCGCGCCGAGGTCCGCACCGCCGACGGCAAGGTGCGCGAGACCGGCTGGTACGACCTCTCGGCGCTGGACGGCGCCGCGATCGACCGCAATCCGGTGCCGAGCCACGCACAGCAGAACGAACTGCGCCGGGCCTGGGACTTCTATACGGCCACCCACGACGGCGAGCACCGCGCCACCTCGTCGCGCGGCGACCTGTCCGAGCGCTATGTGCGCCGCATCGTGGTGATGCGCCTCGACCGCGAGCAGGCCGACGGCCCCGGCGGTGTGATCGAGCGGATCCAGCTCCGGTCCCGTACCACCAACGTGTCGCCGCCCGAGTGGAGCGAGGAAAAGGTGTCCGACAAGCCCGTCGTCCGTGAGCTGCCCTGGTGGTCGGTGACCGACAACGACCGGACGGACGCCGCCGCCAACGCGGGCGGCGCCGGCCGGGCCGTCACCGGTCGGACGGAGGCGAACGCCGAATGAACTCCATGAGCCCGACCGACCGGGTCCAGCCGGTGAGCCCGACAGGGCGTCTCGCCGCCGCGATAGGCAACGGGATCACCCGGGCCACCGATCGCGCGCTGGGCCCGTACCAGAGCGCGATCATCCGTATCGGCTTCTCCGCGACCTGGCTGCTGTTCCTGCTGCGCGAGTTCCCGCACCGGCGCGAGTTGTACGGCCCCGACGGGCCCTGGAGCTGGGAACTGGCCCAGCGGCTGATCGCGAACAACGACGCCTTCACCGTGTTGATGTGGTCCGACAGCATGGTGTGGTTCGAGATCGTCTACGCCGTCGCCATCCTGTCCACCCTTCTTCTGCTGCTCGGCTGGCGCACCCGCGCCGCGAGCGTGCTGTTCATGGCGGGGGTCCTCTCGCTGCAGAACCGCAGCGTCTTCATGGGTGACGGCGGCGACAACGTCATCCACCTCATGGCGATCTATCTCGTCTTCGTCCGCTGCGCCCAGGTCTGGTCGCTGGACGCGCGGCGCGCGCGGCGCAGGCGCGAGCGCCTGGAGCGGGACGGCAGGGCACCGGAGGACCGGGTCGGCCCCGCCCTGTGGTGCGTGCTCGGGTTCGCGCTGCTGGTGTCGACGTTCGGCGGTCTGATTCCCGGCGGTCTGCTGGGCGGCTGGCTGACGTTCTTCTGGGGGCTGTGGGCGGTGCACGGCCTGTGGTGGGCCGTCGGCCGCATCGAGTCGGACATCAAGCCGCGCGTGCTGCTCGACATCGTCGGCAATCTCACGCACAACGCCGCCCTGGTCGTGATCATGGCTGAGGCGTGTCTGATCTACGCGGCGGCCGGCTGGTACAAGATCCAGGGCTCGCGCTGGCAGGACGGCACGGCCGCCTACTACCCGCTCCACCTGGACTACTTCTCACCCTGGGCCGCGCTCTCCGACCTGATGTCGTCCAGCGGCACGATGGTGATGCTGGTGACGTACGGGACGGTGATCGTGCAGGTCGCCTTCCCGTTCACACTCTTCAACCGGCGAGTCAAGAACGTCCTGCTGGCCGTCATGATGACCGAGCACGCCGTGATCGCCGTCGTGCTGGGCCTGCCGTTCTTCTCGCTCGCGATGATCGCCGCCGACGCCGTCTTCCTGCCGACGCCCTTCCTGAAGCGCCTGGGTGGCCTGGTGGCACGCGCGCGTGACCGCGTCGTACGTCGCGCGGCGCCGGGGCGCGGCCGTACGGTCCCGGGCCCGCGCGACCCGCAGCAGCCGCCGGTCCCGCAGGAGAAGGAGGCGGCCGAGCAGGCGCACGTAGGCTTCACCGCATGAACGATCCGGTGAGCGGACCAGAGGACGGACCGGCGGGCGGCCCGGTGACCGGATCGACCGTCCGCCAGGCGGCGGACGGTCCGACGGACGACGGTCCGGCGGACGATTCCCTGCGGACCTGGCGCCGCCTCGCCGACACCGCCGTCCTGCTCGACGGTTTCCACGCGCTCAAGCACGCCGTGCGCTTCGACGCCGAGGTGCCGGTGGCCGTCACCGTCGACCGCGCGGCGGCGCTCGCCCTCGCCGACGACCTGGCCCCGGACGTACGGGATCGGCTCGCGCACCTCCTCCGGGAGGTCCCGCAGGAGACGTACCGGACCCTAGTGCCGCGCCCGCACCCCACCGCCGTCGCCGCCCTGGCCGTACGCCCCTCGCGCGCGGTCAATCTGGCGGCCCTCGCCCACACCCCGCGCACCGCGCCCGTCGTCGTCCTCGACAACCCGCGCAACCTGGGGAACGCGGGGGCGGTGATCCGGCTGGCCGCCGGTTTCGGCGCGACCGGCGTGGTCACCACGGGCACCCTGGACCCCTGGCACCCCACGGTCGTGCGCGGCGGGGCGGGCCTGCACTTCGCGACCGCCGTCGAGCGGCTGGAGGTCGCCGACCTGCCCCCGGGCCCGCTCTTCGCGCTCGACCCCGAGGGCGACGACATCCGGGGGCTGAAGCTCCCGGACGACGCCGTCCTCGCCTTCGGCTCAGAGCGCAGCGGCCTCTCCACCGAACTCCGCGCCCGAGCCGACCACTTGCTGTCCCTCCCGATGCGCCCCCAGGTCTCCAGCTACAACCTGGCGACAAGCGTGGCGATGACGCTCTACCACTGGAGCATGGGTTCCTTCTGAGCAAGCCCGGCAGGAGCGCCGGCGAAGGGGCGCGGGGAACCGCGCGACCAGCCACAACGGACCGGCAGCCGCCCCACGCCACGAGCAACCCCCTACGCGTCGCGCCGAATTTCCACCACCCGGAACCGGTTGGCCACGAACGCTCCGTCGCACAGAGCCGCATTCGCCGCCGGATTCCCACCGGACCCGTGGAAGTCGGAGAACGCCGCAGTCTGGTTCACATACACCCCGCCCGTGAGGTTCAGCGACAACTGCGCGCACTCCTCCAGACAGACCTCCTCGACAGCCTCGGCCACCTCACCGGAGGTCGTGTACGCGCCGACGGTCATCGCGCCCTTGTCGCCGATGGTCCGGCGCAGCAATTCCACCGCGTCCGTGGCCGAGTCGACGGCGACGGCGAACGACACCGGCCCGAAGCACTCGCTCATGTACGCGGCCTCGTCGTCGGTCCGCTCCCAGTACTTCCGCGCGCCGTCGAGCTTCACGATCACCGGCGTACGGACGACCGCGCCGGGGAACTCCGGGTTGCTGATCTCCCGTGAGGCGAGGGCGACTTCGCCGAGCGACGCGGCGGCTTCGAGGCGGGCCTTGACGTCGGGGTTCACGATCGCGCCGAGCAGCGCGTTCGCACGCGCGTCGTCGCCCAGCAGGCCGCCGACCGACTTGGCGAGGTCGGCGACGACCTCGTCGTAGGACTTGGGGCCCTCGTCGGTGGTGATGCCGCCGCGGGGGATGAGGAGGTTCTGCGGGGTGGTGCACATCTGGCCGCTGTACAGGGACAGGGAGAAGGCCAGGTTGGAGAGCATGCCCTTGTAGTCGTCGGTGGAGTCGACGAGCACCGTGTTGACGCCGGCCTTCTCCGTGTAGACCTCCGCCTGGCGGGCGTTGGCCTCCAGCCAGTCGCCGAAGGACGTCGAGCCGGTGTAGTCGATGATGCGGATCTCGGGGCGGGTGGCCAGGTCCTTGGCGATGCCCTCGCCGGGGCGTTCGGCGGCCAGTGCGACCAGGTTGGGGTCGAAGCCGGCCTCGGCGAGGACCTCGCGGGCGACCTGGACGGTGAGGGCGAGCGGCAGCACCGCGCGGGGGTGGGGCTTCACGAGGACCGCGTTGCCGGTGGCGAGGGAGGCGAACAGGCCCGGGTAGCCGTTCCACGTCGGGAAGGTGTTGCAGCCGATGACCAGGGCGATGCCGCGCGGCACCGGCTTGAACTGCTTGGTGAGCGCGAGCGGGTCGCGCTTGCCCTGGGGCTTGGTCCACTCCGCGTTGTCCGGGGTGCGGACCTGCTCCGCGTACGCGTACGCCACCGCCTCCAGGCCTCGGTCCTGCGCGTGCGGGCCGCCGGCCTGGAAGGCCATCATGAAGGCCTGGCCGCTGGTGTGCATGACCGCGTGGGCGAACTCGTGGGTGCGGTCGCTGATCCTCTTGAGGATCTCCAGGCACACCGCCGCGCGCGCCTCCGCGCCCGCGTCGCGCCACGCGCGCCGGCCCGCCTTCATGGCGGGCAGCAGCGTGTCGACGTCCGCGTGCGGGTAGGCCACGCCCAGCTCGATGCCGTACGGGGAGATCTCGCCGCCCACCCAGTCGTCGGTACCGGGCTGGCCGAGGTCGAGGCGGGTGCCGAGGAGGGCGTCGAAGGCGGCCTTGCCCTCGGCCATGCCCAGGCTGCCGTTCTCGCCGTACGCCTTGGGGTGCTCGGGGTGGGGCGACCAGTACGCGCGTGTGCGGATCGCTTCCAGCGCCTGGTCGAGGGTGGGCCGGTGCTTGGCGATCAGGGTCTGCGCGGACAGTTCGGCGGCCATGCTTGACCAACTCCTCACGTCAGGGGCTCTTCTTCGAGCTCTGACCTGGGCAGGAAAGAATCAGGGGATGTGGCGCGAAGCGCCTCGTTCAGGGGGTGGTGGGCGGCGGGTGGGCGGACAGAGTTAGAGTAACCGAACGATCGGTCGGGACAAGGGGGTCCGCCGTATCTGTGGACAACCCCGTGCGGGAGGATCGCGCACATGACAGGACTCGACCTCAGCAGCCCCGTGGCCGTCGTCGGCACCGGAACCATGGGTCAGGGCATCGCCCAGGTCGCACTGGTCGCGGGCCACCTCGTACGACTGTTCGATGTTGCCCCCGGCCGTGCACGGGAGGCCGTCGAAACGATCGGCGCCCGGCTCGACCGGCTCGTCGCGAAGGACCGCATGACCGGCGCCGACCGGGACGCCGCGCGCGCCCGGCTGCACGCCGCCGAGAGCCTCGCCGACCTCGCGGACTGCGGTCTCGTCGTCGAGGCGGTCCTGGAACGGCTGGACGCCAAGCAGGAGCTGTTCCGCGCGCTGGAGGGCGTCGTCGGCGAGGACTGCCTGCTCGCCACCAACACCTCCTCCCTGTCCGTCACGGCCATCGGCGGCGCCCTGCGCAACCCGGGCCGTTTCGTGGGCCTGCACTTCTTCAACCCCGCGCCGCTGCTGCCCCTCGTCGAGGTCGTCTCAGGCTTCGCCACCGACTTCACGTCGGCCACGCGCGCGTACGAGACGGCCCGAGCCTGGGGCAAGAACCCGGTCGCCTGCGCCGACACCCCCGGCTTCATCGTCAACCGCCTCGCTCGGCCGTTCTACGCCGAGGCCTTCGCGGTCTACGAGGCGCAGGCCGCCGAGCCCGCCACCATCGACGCGATCCTGCGCGAGTGCGGCGGCTTCAAGATGGGCGCCTTCGAGCTGACCGACCTCATCGGGCAGGACGTCAACGAGTCCGTCACCCACTCCGTGTGGCAGGCCTTCTTCCAGGACGTGCGCTTCACGCCCTCGCTGGCCCAGCGACGGCTCGTCGAGTCCGGCCGGCTCGGCCGCAAGACGGGCCAGGGCTGGTACGACTACGCCGACGACGCCGAGCCCCCCGAGCCGCACACCGCCGACCCGGTCGCGGCGCCCGCGTACGTCGTCGTCGAGGGTGATCTGGGCCCCGCCTCCGAACTGCTCACGCTGATCCGGGAGGCGGGCATCGCCGTCCGCGACGACGAGGAGGACCACGGCACCCGGCTCGTCCTGCCGAGCGGCGGCCAGCTGGCCCTCGCCGACGGCCAGACCTCCGTGGAGTTCCGGGACGTCGTCTACTTCGACCTCGCGCTCGACTACCGCAGGGCCACCCGGATCGCCCTGTCCGCCTCCCAGGACACTTCACCGCAGACCCTTGTGGAGGCCACCGGGCTCTTCCAGGCGCTCGGCAAGGACGTCAGTGTCATCGGGGACGCGCCCGGCATGATCGTCGCCCGCACGGTGGCGCGGATCGTCGACCTCGCGCACGACGCCGTCGCCAAGGGCGTGGCCACCAAGGAGGACATCGACACGGCGATGCGCCTGGGCGTCAACTACCCGCTGGGGCCCTTCGAATGGAGCCGCAGGCTGGGCCGCAACTGGGCGTACGCCCTCCTGGACGACCTGCACCTGCGCGACCCCTCCGGGCGCTACGCGCCGTCGCTGGCGCTGTACCGCCACGCCTACGCCTCCGACAAGCGGGAGGGCACCTCCTCATGACCACCGCCAAGCGCGACACGTACACCCCGGAGACGCTGCTGTCCGTCGCCGTCCGGGTCTTCAACGAGCGTGGCTATGACGGCACCTCGATGGAGCACCTCTCCAAGGCGGCCGGTATCTCCAAGTCGTCGATATACCACCACGTCACGGGCAAGGAGGAGCTGTTGCGCCGGGCCGTCAGCCGGGCGCTGGACGGGCTCTTCGGGATCCTCGACGAGGAACCCGCGCGCGCGGGACGGGCGGTGGAGCGCCTGGAGCACGTCGTACGGCGCATGGTCGAGGTGCTCATGAAGGAGCTCCCCTACGTCACCCTGCTGCTGCGGGTGCGCGGCAACACCGACACCGAGCGCTGGGCCCTGGAGCGGCGCCGCGACTTCGACCACCGGGTCGCCGAGCTGCTGAAGGCCGCGGCTGCCGACGGGGACGTGCGCGGTGACGTCGAGGTGCGGCTCGCGACCCGGCTCGTCTTCGGGATGATCAACTCGATCGTCGAGTGGTACCGGCCGGACGGACGGGGCATGGGCGAGCGGGAAGTCTCCGACGCGGTGGCGCACCTGATCTTCGCGGGTCTTCGCGCCCAGGACTGATCGATCCTTCGAAAGCCTGGGCTGATCGCTTCTCCGAGGGCCTGTGGGCTCGGGACCGGTCAATCCTGCGAGGCCTGTGGGCTCGGGACCGGTCATCCTGCGAGAACAGCGGGCTCGGGACCGATCACCCCTCCGGTTCCACGTCCTCCTCCTCGAACACCAGCAGCGTCCGGGTGCTGAGCACCTCCGGGATGGCCTGGAGCTTGGTGAGGACGACCTCGCGCAGGGCCCTGTTGTCCGAGGTGTGCACCAGGAGCAGGACGTCGTAGTCGCCGCCGACCAGGGCGATGTGGGCGGCGCCGGACAGCTGGCGCAGCTGGTCGCGGACCGTGCGCCAGGAGTTCTGCACGATCTTGAGGGTGATGTAGGCCGAGGTTCCCTTTCCGGCGCGCTCGTGGTTCACGCGCGCCCCGAAGCCACGGATCACGCCGTCCTCGATGAGGCGGTTGATGCGGGCGTAGGCGTTGGCGCGGGAGACGTGGACGCGCTCGGCGACGGACCGTATCGAGGCGCGGCCGTCCCCCTGCAGCATGCGCAGGATGTCCTGATCTATGGCGTCCAGCGGTCGAGGGGGCGGCAGGGCCGGGCCGTGCTCCGGCAGCTCGGCCATTTGTTCAGGTGCCATGTGCCCCCGCCTCCCTGCCATGGACGTACTGCGTTCATTTCAGGCTGTGCAGAACCGTTTGTCCACAGCCTGAGGGTGCCTGTAGCCAAAATGCGTCAACGACCGAACAATCGGTAGGTGAGACGCGTCACAGCCGTGCCGCGTCCCGGAGCCACTCCCACGAGGAGGTGCCGTATGACGGTCATGGAGCAGCGGGGCGCGTACCGCCCGACACCGCCGCCCGCCTGGCAGCCCCGCACGGATCCCGCGCCGCTGCTGCCCGACGCGCTGCCGTACCGCGTGCTCGGCACGGACGCGGCGGCCGACGCCGACCCCGCGCTGCTGCGCCGGCTCTACGCCGAGCTGGTGCGCGGCCGTCGCTACAACACGCAGGCCACGGCCCTGACCAAACAGGGCAGGCTCGCCGTCTACCCCTCCAGCACCGGCCAGGAGGCCTGCGAGGTCGCCGCCGCGCTCGTCCTCGAAGAGCGGGACTGGCTCTTCCCGAGCTACCGCGACACGCTCGCCGCCGTCGCCCGCGGCCTCGACCCCGTGCAGGCGCTCACGCTGCTGCGCGGCGACTGGCACACCGGCTACGACCCGCACGAGCACCGCGTCGCGCCCCTGTGCACCCCGCTCGCCACCCAGCTCCCGCACGCCGTGGGCCTCGCGCACGCCGCCCGCCTCAAGGGCGACGACGTGGTGGCGCTCGCCCTGGTCGGCGACGGCGGCACCAGTGAGGGCGACTTCCACGAGGCGCTCAACTTCGCCGCCGTCTGGCAGGCCCCGGTCGTCTTTCTCGTCCAGAACAACGGCTTCGCGATCTCCGTCCCGCTCGCCAAGCAGACCGCCGCCCCTTCGCTGGCCCACAAGGCCGTCGGCTACGGGATGCCGGGCCGCCTGGTCGACGGCAACGACGCGGCCGCCGTGCACCAGGTGCTCGCCGAAGCCGTGGCCCACGCGCGCGCGGGTGGCGGTCCCACGCTCGTCGAGGCGGTGACGTACCGCATCGACGCCCATACCAACGCCGACGACGCGACCCGCTACCGGGGCGACGCCGAGGTCGAGACCTGGCGTGCGCACGACCCGATCGAGCTCCTGGAGCACGAGCTGACCGAGCGCGGCCTCCTCGACGAGGACGGCGTCCGGGCCGCCCGCGACGCCGCCGAGACGATGGCGGCCGACCTGCGCGAGCGCATGAACCAGGACCCGGTGCTCGACCCCATGGACCTCTTCGCCCACGTCTACGCCGAACCCACCCCTCAACTGCGTGAGCAGGAGGACCTGTTGCGGGCCGAGCTGGCGGCGGAACAAGAAGGGGCGCACCGATGACCACCGTCGCCCTCAAGCCCGCCACCATGGCGCAGGCGCTCACCCGCGCCCTCCGCGACGCCATGACCGCCGACCCCACCGTGCACGTCATGGGCGAGGACGTCGGCGCCCTCGGCGGTGTCTTCCGGGTCACCGACGGGCTCACCAAGGAGTTCGGCGAGGACCGGGTCACCGACACCCCGCTCGCCGAGGCGGGCATCCTCGGCACGGCCGTCGGCATGGCGATGTACGGGCTCCGGCCGGTCGTCGAGATGCAGTTCGACGCGTTCGCCTACCCGGCGTTCGAGCAGCTCATCAGCCATGTCGCCCGCATGCGCAACCGCACGCGCGGCGCGATGCCGCTCCCGATCACCATTCGCGTCCCGTACGGCGGTGGCATCGGCGGCGTCGAGCACCACAGCGACTCCTCCGAGGCGTACTACATGGCGACTCCGGGGCTCCATGTCGTCACGCCCGCCACCGTGGCCGACGCCTACGGGCTGCTGCGCGCCGCCATCGCCTCCGACGATCCGGTCGTCTTCCTGGAGCCCAAGCGCCTGTACTGGTCGAAGGACTCCTGGAACCCCGAGGAACCGCAGACCGTCGAGCCGATCGGCCGCGCGGTCGTGCGCCGCGCCGGCCGCAGCGCCACGCTCCTCACCTACGGCCCGTCCGTGCCCGTCTGCCTGGAGGCCGCCGAGGCGGCCACGGCCGAGGGCTGGGACCTCGAAGTGGTCGACCTGCGCTCCCTGGTTCCCTTCGACGACGAGACCGTCGCCGCGTCGGTGCGGCGGACCGGCCGCGCGGTGGTCGTTCACGAGTCCGGCTCCTACGGCGGCCCGGGCGGCGAGATCGCGGCCCGCGTCACCGAGCGCTGCTTCCACCATCTGGAGGCGCCTGTGCTGCGCGTCGCCGGGTTCGACATCCCGTATCCGCCGCCGATGCTGGAGCGGCACCATCTGCCCGGCGTCGACCGGATCCTGGACGCCGTGGGGCGCCTGCAGTGGGAGGCGGAGAACTGATGGCCCAGGTGCTGGAGTTCAAGCTGCCCGACCTCGGTGAGGGTCTGACCGAGGCCGAGATCGTCCGCTGGCTGGTCCAGGTCGGGGACGTCGTCGCGATCGACCAGCCGGTCGTCGAGGTCGAGACGGCCAAGGCGATGGTCGAGGTCCCCTGCCCCTACGGCGGCGTCGTCACCGCCCGCTTCGGGGAGGAGGGCACGGAACTGCCCGTCGGCGCACCCCTGCTGACGGTTGCTGTGGGAGCCCCCGTTTCCGGCGCCACCGCCGACGAGGGTTCCGGCAACGTGCTGGTCGGATACGGCACGGGAGCACCTCCGGCACGACGCAGGAGGGTGCGGCCAGGGGAGCCGATCCGGTCCGTGGCGCCTGCCGCGCCGGCGGTACGGCTCACCGCCGTCGAAACGGCCGCCGCTCCGGCCGCCGCCCCCGAGCGCCCGGACGGACCCGTGCCGGTCATCTCCCCGCTCGTCCGCCGGCTCGCCCGAGAGAACGGCCTGGACCTGCGGAAGTTGCACGGCTCGGGCCCCGAGGGGCTGATTCTGCGGGCGGACGTGGAGCACGCGCTGCGGGCTGCCACGGCCCCGGTGCAGGCGCCGCAGGCCGTGACCGCGCAGCCGGTCGTCGCGCCCGTCGCGCAGTCCGCGCCCGCTGGAACCCCTTCCGGCACCCGCATCCCCCTCCGAGGTGTCCGAGGCGCCGTCGCCGACAAGCTCTCCCGCAGCCGGCGTGAGATCCCAGACGCGACCTGCTGGGTGGACGCCGACGCGACGGAGCTGATGAACGCCCGTACGGCGATGAACGCGGCCGACGGCGGCCCGAAAGTCTCCCTCGTCGCGCTGCTCGCCCGGATCTGCACCGCCGCGCTGGCCCGTTTCCCGGAGCTCAACTCGACGGTCGACATGGAGGCGCGCGAGGTCGTACGGCTGGACCAGGTGCACCTCGGGTTCGCCGCGCAGACGGAACGGGGGCTGGTCGTGCCCGTCGTACGGGACGCGCACACCAGGAACGCGGAGTCGCTCGGCGCCGAGTTCGCCCGGCTGACCGAGGCGGCGCGGACCGGGACGCTGACACCCGGCCAGCTGACCGGCGGGACCTTCACGCTGAACAACTACGGCGTCTTCGGCGTCGACGGCTCCACGCCGATCATCAACCACCCCGAGGCCGCCATGCTCGGCGTCGGCCGCATCGTCCCCAAGCCCTGGGTGCACGAGGGCACGCTGGCGGTACGGCAGGTCGTGCAGCTTTCGCTCACCTTCGACCACCGGGTGTGCGACGGCGGCACGGCGGGGGGCTTCCTGCGCTATGTGGCGGACTGCGTCGAACAGCCGGCGGTGCTGCTGCGCATGCTCTGATCACCGGCTTCGCCCGTCACGGCCCGGTCGCTCTCCGCCGTCGGAGCCGACCGGGCCGTGACCGCGTGGCTCCCCGCGTTCCCTGTGATCGCGGGGGCACGCATACTCGGGGGGTGACCGTGTACGAGCCCACGGGCGGCCCCGGTACCGAGGCGTTCGACGCCGTCGTGCTCGCCGGAGGCGCCGCCCGGCGGCTCGGCGGCGCCGACAAGCCCGCCGTGCGCGTGGGGGGACGGGCCCTGCTCGACCGAGTGCTGACCGCCTGCGCCGGGGCCGGGGCGACCGTCGTCGTGGCCGACCCCCGCCCCACCGCGCGGCCCGTGCTGTGGGCCCGCGAGGAACCCTCAGGCGGCGGGCCCTTGGCCGCGCTGGACGCCGGACTCCGGCACACCACCGCGCCGTACGTCGTCGTCCTCTCCGCCGACCTGCCGTTCCTGGACGAGGAGACGGTACGGCGGCTGCTCGACCGTCTCCGGGCCGACGACGCCGAGCCGCAGGGCGTCCCTGCCGACGCCACCGACGGCACTCCCGCCCCCGGCGGCGTTGAAGACAGGCCCCCGTCCGCTCGCGCCGACGGCGTCCTGGTCACCGACCCCGACGGTCGTGACCAGCCCCTCGTGGCCGCCTACCGGGCCGAGGCCCTGTGCCGTGAGCTCGCGCGGCTCGCCGCCGAGCACGGCGGCCTCACCGGGCTCCCCCTGCGTCGGCTGACCGCCGCACTGCGCCTCACCCGCATCACCGACCCTGTCGCGTCCTTCGACTGCGACACCTGGGACGACATCGCCGCCGCCCGCGCACGGATCAGGGAGCATGGCCACGTGTTGGATGAATGGATTTCCGCAGTCAAGGACGAGCTGGGGATCGACCTCGACGTCGACATCACCGAGCTGCTCGATCTGGCCCGTGACGCCGCCCACAGCGTGGCCCGGCCCGCCGCCCCGCTGACCACGTTCCTCGTCGGCTACGCCGCAGCCAAGGCCGGGGGAGGCCCCGAGGCGGTCACCGAGGCCGCCCGCAAGGCCTCCGCCCTGGCCCTGAGCTGGGCCGATGAGGACACTCCCGAGGCGAAGCCGGACACCAAGCCGGACGCCAAGCCGGACGCCAAGCCGGACGCCGAGCCCGGCACCGGCCAGGACACCGGCCCGGCCGCCGGATGACCGCCCAGGACGCCGAGGAACTCGACGTGGAGGAGGCGCTGGCCGTGGCCAACGACAGGGCCGTCCGGGGGCCGAAAGAGCCCCACTCCTCCCGCGAAACCCCCACGACCGGTCCCGGCGCGCACCGGGCCAAGGACGACTCCCCTCACAAGGCCACCTCCTGGCCCGAGGCCCGAGCCGTCGCCGAACGCGCCGCCCGCTCGGCCGGCCGCCGGGCCCCCGTGTCGGTCACCGTCGACAAGGCCCTCGGCCTCGTTCTCGCCGCCCCCCTGACCGCCCTCACCGACCTCCCCTCCTTCGACACCTCCGCGATGGACGGCTGGGCGGTCGCGGGCCCCGGCCCCTGGGACGTACGGGAGGAAGGTGTGCTGGCAGGGCAGGCCGAACCCGGGCGGCTCACGGACGGGGAGGCGGTCAGGATCGCCACGGGCGCCCGCATCCCGCCCGACACGACCGCAGTCCTGCGCAGCGAGCACGGCCGCACCGACGACAAGGGACGGCTGCACCCGACCCGGGACCTGGCACACGGGCAGGACATCCGCCCACGAGGCCAGGAGTGCCGCAACGGCGACCAACTGCTGCCGCTCGGTACGCAGATCACCCCGGCCGCGCTGGGACTCGCGGCGGCCGCCGGGTACGACACGGTGAGCGTGCTACCCCGCCCACGTGTCGAACTGCTCGTCCTGGGCGACGAACTGCTCACCGAGGGACTCCCGCGCGAGGGCCTGATCCGGGACGCCCTCGGCCCGATGCTCCCGTCCTGGCTCCGGGCACTCGGCGCCGAGGTCACCGCCGTACGCCGCCTCGGGGACGACGCCGACGCCCTGTACCGGGCCGTGAAGAAATCCTCCGCCGACCTCATCGTCACCACGGGCGGAACGGCCGCCGGACCCGTCGACCACGTCCACCCCATCCTGCGCCGCGTCGGGGCCGAACTCCTCGTCAACGGCGTGAAGGTGCGCCCGGGCCACCCCATGCTGCTGGCCCGTATCAAGCAGGACCAGCACCTCGTCGGACTGCCCGGCAACCCCCTGGCCGCCGTGTCCGGGCTGTTCACGCTCGCCGAGCCCCTGCTGCGGACCCTCGCCGGACGTGCCGCCCCGGAGCCGTACGCGATGCCTCTGCGGGACGCGGTGCACGGGCACCCGTACGACACCCGGCTCGTTCCCGTCAGTCTGCGCGGTGACGACGCACTGCCGCTGCACTACAACGGTCCCGCTATGCTCCGCGGAATCGCCACCGCTGATGCCCTTGCCGTCGTACCGCCTGGCGGCGCCCGCCCCGGCCAGGAGCTGGAGCTGCTCGACCTGCCCTGGGCGACAGCGGGGATCCAAGTGTGTTTCACGTGAAACATCCCCATGGCCAACCGGCCTTGAGAACAACGATGTTTCACGTGAAACAACGGGCAGAGGGGGGCGAAGTGCAGTCAGGGGATGTACGTCGAAACGGGGAGTGTTTCACGTGAAACTGCCGGGCCATGATGCGATCGCCCGCAACGCGGACGAGCGTCTGGTGACCCACCAGGTGAGACTGCCGAAACAGGAGGTCGAGCGGCCGATCCGGCAGGTCGGCAAGCGGCTGGCGATGGCCTTGTTCGTGCTGCTCGCGACCGCGTTCATCGTCTATGGCGACAATGAGGGGTACAACGACAACTCCGACGGTTCCGTGGACCTGCTCGACGCGTTCTACTACGCCACCGTCACCCTCTCCACCACCGGTTACGGCGACATCACCCCGGTCAGTGATGCTGCCCGGTTCACCAACATCTTCGTGATCACGCCACTGCGTGTGCTGTTCCTGATCATCCTGGTCGGGACCACACTGGAGGTCCTCACGGAGCGCACGCGTGAGGAATGGCGACTGAACCGCTGGAGGGCGGCTTTGAGGGAGCACACCGTTGTCGTCGGCTTCGGGACGAAGGGACGCTCGGCGATCCAGACCGTCTGCACGACGGGGCTGAAGAAGGAGCAGGTCGTCGTCGTGGACCCCAGCTCCAAAGTCATCGACGCCGCGACGGCCGATGGGTACACGGGGGTCGTCGGGGACGCGACGCGCAGTGATGTGCTGTTGCAGGCCGAGGCGCACAAGGCGCGGCAGATCATCATCTCGACCGCGCGGGACGACACCGCCGTACTGGTCACGCTGACTGCCCGCCAGCTCAACCGCGGGGCGAAGATCGTGGCCGCCGTACGGGAGGAGGAGAACGCGCCGCTGCTGAAGCAGTCCGGGGCGGACGTCGTCATCACCAGCGCGAGCGCGGCCGGACGGCTCCTGGGGCTCTCCGTGCTCAGCCCCGCCGCCGGCATGGTCATGGAAGACCTCATCCAGCAGGGCAGCGGGCTCGACATCGCCGAACGGCCGGTCATAAAGGCCGAGGTGGGGCGCGGCGTGCGGGAGACGGAGGACCTGGTGGTCAGCGTGCTGCGCGGACATCGGGTGCTCGGCTACGACGATCCGTCCATCGGCGAGCTCCAGTTGACGGACCGGCTCATCACCATCGTCCGCGCCACGCCGAGCACGAAGATCACGCCCGAGACCAGACACCTGCCGTAGCGGGTCGGCGACGACGGGAACATGTACAGCAGGAGGGCGCCTCGGGGACGTACTCCCGGGGCGCCCTCCTGCTGGGGACCAACTGAACCGGGCGGACCGCTACTTGCGGTTGTACAGCCGCATCGTGATCGGTCCGAAGACCAGCACGAACAGGGCGGACCAGCCCAGCGTCCAGGCGATCTCCGCGGTGGGCCACTCGCCCGCCATCAACTCTCGGACCGCCGAGGCCAGATGCGTGACCGGGCTGTTGTTGACGAAGGCCTGGAGCCAGCCCGGCATGGTGCTCGGGTCGACGAAGACGTTGGACAGGAAGGTCAGCGGGAAGATCACCATCATGCTGACGCCCATCACGGACTTCTCGGTGCGCAGCATCAGGCCGAACATCGTCCAGATCCACGAGAACGCGAACGAGAAGACGATGAGCAGCGCGATCCCGGCGACCACGCCCAGCACTCCGCCGTCCGGGCGGTAGCCGAGGATCATGCCGACGGTGAGCATCACCACGGACGCGATCGCATAGCGCAGGGCGTCGCCCAGCAGATAGCCGACCATCGTCGACGGCCGCCAGATCGGCAGCGAGCGGAACCGGTCGAAGACACCCTTCTCGATGTCCGTGTTGACCGAGACACCGGTGTACATCGTGATCATCACGACCGACATCACCAGGATGCCCGGCAGCAGGAACTGGATGTACTCCTCCGGGGAGCCGGCCAGCGCACCGCCGAAGAGGTACGTGTACATCAGCACCATCATGATCGGGAAGGCGGTGACGTCGAAGAGTTGCTCCGGCACGTGTTTGATCTTGAGCATGGCCCGCCAGCCGAAGGTCAGCGACGCCGACAGGGCGCTGGGCCGCGGCGGCCGTTCCTTGGCGATGAGCAGCGCGGCGAGCGACTCGGCGCTGACGGGGGCGAGTTCCTTGTTCTCGGTGGTGGTCGCGGTGCTCATGCCGCCGCCTCGTCCTTCGTCTCGGGGGCGTCGTCGGCCTGCGCCGCCGCCTTGGTGTCGTGTCCGGTGAGGGCGAGGAACACCTCGTCCAGGCTGGGCTGCCCCAGCGAGAAGTTGTCGACGGTGATGCCGGTACGGGCCAGCTCGGCGAGCGCCCGGGCGGCCGCTTCGGCGGCACCCTGCCCGTTGGCGGACCCCGCGCCGACGCGTGCCGTCAGCGCCACCGGGTCCGGCTCCCGCTGCACATCGGCGTCGAGGGCGAGTCGCAGCACCTCCTCGGCCTGCGGCCGCTGGGCCGCGTCGCGCAGCCGCAGATGGACGGAACCGGCGCCCACGGACGCCTTCAGCTCGCCCTTCGTGCCCTCCGCGATCACCTTGCCCTGGTCGATGACCGCGATCCGGGACGCCAGCTGGTCCGCCTCGTCCAGATACTGCGTGGTCAGCAGCACCGTCGTGCCCTGGGCGACCACCGCGCGCACGATGTCCCACACCTGGTTGCGGCTGCGCGGATCGAGGCCGGTCGTCGGCTCGTCCAGGAACAGCAGGTCGGGCGTGTTCAGGATGGACGCGGCGATGTCGATACGGCGCCGCATGCCGCCCGAGTAGTGCTTGACCTGCTTGCCGGCCGCCTCGCTCAGCCCGAAGGCCTCCAGCAGTTGCCCGGCACGATGGCGAGCCGCCCGTTTGTCGTGGCCGAGGAGCCGGGCGAGCAGCACCAGGTTCTCGGTGCCGGTCAGGTCCTCGTCCACGGAGGCGTACTGCCCGGTCAGGCTCACCCGGCCGCGTACCTCGTCGGCCTCCCGGACGACGTCGTGACCGAAGACGTGCGCCTCGCCCCCGTCGGGGCGCAGCAGGGTGGCGAGCATCTTCACCGTGGTCGTCTTGCCGGCGCCGTTCGGGCCGAGGACGCCGTAGACCGTGCCGGCGGGCACGGCCAGGTCGACGCCGTCGACGGCCCGGGTCTCGCCGAAGGTCTTCACCAGACCCGCGGTCTCGATCGCGAGGCCGGACGTCTGTGCGCTCATGTCTGGGATCCTTCCGCGTACGGGGCCCGTGTCCGGGGCTACGCAAAGGGAGACCACCGGGACCGCCGAAACTCATCGGTCGCCGCGCGGGCAGTCGGGACTGCTTCGACACCGGGGGCGAAGCGCGCCGCCGAAAGCCCGTGCGGCCGTAGGGTCTCCACGGTCTCTCCGATGGGAACCGATTGCACCCCGATTAGGACCAAGGGCGCAACAGAATCGGACCGGGGGCGCAGGCCGGTCGGGGACGTAGACCTGCCGGGGGCGCAGGTCGGCCGGGGACGTAGACCGGGCTGGGGACGCAGGCCGGCCGGGATCGGCAACGCGGGTCGGCCGGGGAGGCGGCCGGGCCGGGGGAGGCGGGGCGGTCGGCCGTGACGTGAAGGTGTCGGGACCGGGGACAAGGTGCGGAGGCCGAGGAGTAGCGTCCCCCTCATGTATGCGATCACGATTCCCGAACCCGGTGGACCCGAGGCCCTGGTGTGGGACGAGGTCCCCGACCCGGTGCCCGGCGAGGGCGAAGTGCTCATCGAGGTGGCGGCGAGCGCCGTGAACCGCGCCGACCTGCTCCAGCGGCAGGGCTTCTACGACCCGCCGCCCGGCGCCTCGCCCTACCCCGGCCTGGAGTGCTCCGGGCGGATCGCGGAGATCGGGCCCGCCGTGACCGGGTGGAGCGTCGGCGACGAGGTGTGCGCGCTGCTCTCGGGCGGCGGCTACGCGGCGAAGGTCGTCGCCCCGGCCGGCCAGCTGCTGCCCGTGCCCTCCGGCCTCGACCTCAACCGGGCCGCCGCGCTGCCCGAGGTGACCTGCACGGTCTGGTCGAACGTCTTCATGATCGCCCACCTGCGCCCCGGCGAGACCCTCCTCGTGCACGGTGGCTCCAGCGGCATCGGCACGATGGCCATCCAGCTCGCCAAGGCCGTCGGCGCGAAGGTCGCCGTCACGGCGGGCACCAAGGAGAAGCTCGAACAGTGCGCCGCCCTGGGCGCGGACATCCTGATCAACTACCGCGAGCAGGACTTCGTCGAGGAGGTCCGGAAGGCCACGGACGGCAAGGGAGCGGACGTCGTCCTCGACAACATGGGCGCCAAGTATCTCGACCGCAACGTCCGGGTCCTCGCCGTCAACGGCCGCCTCGCGATCATCGGCATGCAGGGCGGCGTCAAGGGCGAGCTGAACATAGGTGCCCTCCTCGCCAAGCGCGCCGCGGTCAGCGCGACCTCGCTGCGCGCCCGCCCTCTGGAGGAGAAGACCGCCATCGTCGCCGCCGTACGCGAGCACGTGTGGCCGCTGATCGACGGCGGCCACGTACGCCCTGTCGTCGACCGCGAGATCCCGATGGACGACGCGGCCACGGCCCACCGGGTACTGGAGGAGAGCGGCCACATCGGCAAGGTGCTCCTGGTGGTGCCGTAGACCGGCGGCCGTGGACCGGCCGCTGTGGACCGGCGGCGGTGGGCCGGCGGTCGTGGACCGGCGGCGGTGGGCCGGCGGTCGTGGGCCGGCGGCGGTGGGCCGGCGGTCGTGGACCGGCGGCGGTGGGCCGGCGGCGGTGGGCCGGCGGCGGTGGGCCGGCGGTCGTGGGCCGGCGGCGGTGGACCGGCGGTCGTGGACCGGCCGCGGTGGGCCGGCCGCCGTGGACCGGCGGCGGTGGACCGGCGGCCGTGGACCGGCGGTCGTGGGACCGGCCGGAACGCCGTACGAGCCCCTGCTCGGCCCTGCGGCCCTGCTCGGCCCTGCTCAGTCCCGTCGGATCCGCAGCCCCACGAAGGCCAGGCCGAGGCCCAGGCCCATCAGCATGAGGCCGCTGCCGAGGGACAGGACCTGCAGGACGGGTTCCTCGGCGGTCGCGGTGCCGGTTCCGGGTGGGGCAGCCGGTACGGGCAGGGCGGCGTTCTGTGACGGCTCGGGGGCGATGGTGGCGCCCGGGCCGTCCGGTTCCGCGGCGGGTTCGTTCGAGGGCGCGTACGCGTCGTCCTCGGGGTCCACAGGATCGGCGTCCTGCCGCCCCGGCCGCTCCCGCCCCTCGCCCGCGCGGCTGCCGGCCCAGGAGGTCGCGGGGTCGGGCTCGGCCGCGTACCCGGCAGGCACGGCCCCCACCACCAGGACCACGAGCAGTCCCGGGAGGACAAGTCCCGTCACGCGTGCCGAGCGAAGCCAAGGAGCCACGCCCCCAGACTCACACGCACGCCGCACCCCGGCATCTCGGCCCCGGCCCGCGGAATCCGTCCGAAAGCCGTCCGAAAGCCGAAAGCCGTCCGAGGGCCGTCCGAGGGCCGCTCGAAGGCCGTCCGAAGGCGGCCCAAGCCGCAGAAGGCCCGAGCGAGGCCTGGCCAGGCGCGCCGGGTCCGCCGAGGCCGACTGATGTCCGTCCGTGACCCGCCGATGTAGCCGGTCTTCGCCCCGGCCCGCCCTCATGCCCGCCGTCCGAAGCGGGCCGCAAGCCCACGGGCGGGCCATCGGGCTGACCGGTGCCCACGCGACCGAGACCGGGTCGACCCGCCGCCGCAGGCCGACCGCCGATGCCCGCCGAAGGCCCCAGGCAGTCACAAAACCCCCGCTCGGGACACGAACCGCTCGCACGTAAACGGTGGATCACCATCCGTGGGGGGCACCAGGATGGTGAGGTGTACGTGTGCGAGAGAATGGCGGCATGGAGATGCCGAGGAACGAACGGTCACCCGAACAGCCCCAGATCCTGGTCGTGGGCCAGGACGGAATGGCGGTGGGCGGCGGAGGAGACGAGGACTCCCGCGAGGTCCCGGTGACGGAGATGGTGGAACAGCCGGCCAAGGTCATGCGCATCGGCAGCATGATCAAGCAGCTGCTCGAAGAGGTGCGGGTCGCGCCCCTCGACGAGGCCAGCCGGGCCCGGCTGAAGGAGATCCACGCCAGCTCGGTGAAGGAACTGGAGGACGGCCTGGCGCCCGAACTGGTCGATGAGCTGGAGCGGCTCTCCCTGCCCTTCACGGACGAGGCGATCCCGAGCGACGCGGAACTGCGGATCGCGCAGGCCCAGTTGGTCGGCTGGCTCGAAGGACTCTTCCACGGGATCCAGACGACGCTGTTCGCCCAGCAGATGGCCGCCCGGGCCCAGTTGGAGCAGATGCGCCGCGCGCTGCCGCCCGGGGTCGGCGGCCACGAGGGCGACGACGATCCGCGGACGCTCGGCCGCTCGGGCGGCCCGTACCTCTAGCCTCCGGCCAACCCCCACCCATACGTACGCAAAGGGCCCGGCACGTGAAGTGCCGGGCCCTTCCTATGACAAGTCTCCTGGACCAGTCCCTATGACAAGGGGGCGGGCGTCAGGCCGGGTTGCCCGTCGAGACCTTGAGAATGATCGAGGGCATGTCCTTGGGGTCGACGTCCTCGTCGGCCGAGGGGTACTGCTCCATGACCGTGCCCTCGCCGTACGTGTTCTCGTCGACCTTCTGGGTGTCGTACTCCCAGCCCGCCGCCTGGAGGCACTTCTTCACCGAGTCGATGTTCTTGAAGGTGAAGTCCGGCAGCAGGATCTTGTCGGGGTCGTTGTACGACTCCGAGGGCTCCGTGCACTCGGTCGAGTCGATGACCTTCGACGTGTCCGGGCCCTTGTGCCCCTCGACCACGGTCGGCGAGGCGGACACGTCCGTGCCGGTGTCGCCGCTCGCGGTCTCTGTTCCCTTGTTCAGGCTGAGCGCTGCGATCAGGCTGCCGACCGCGACGACCGACACGACGATCGCCCCCACGATCACACCCTTGTTGCTCTTCCCGCCCCCGGAACGCCCCGCCGAGAGCGAGGACTGCTGGGGCGCGATGTTGTACGGCGGCGGGGTGGCCGCCCCCTGCTGCGGCGCGTACGCGGAGGTCTGCGGCGGTGTCTGGTAGCCGCCCTGCTGCGGGTAGCCGTAGGACGGGGCGGGCGCCGGAGCGGGCGTGGGCGTCGGCGGACCGTAGCCGCCCGTCGCATGTGGCTGGTACGGCGTCTGGACGCTGCCCGACTGGGGTGTGCCCGTGTGGTCGATCGGCGGGAAGACCGCGGAGGAGACCCCGGCACCGCTGGACGTCTGCGCGCCCGGCACGATGCTCGGCGCGACGGGCTGGAGGGACGCGGCGACCCGCAGGCACTCGTCCCGCATCGCCTCCGCGCTCGGGAACCGCTCGTTCGGGTTCTTCTTCAGCGCGCGGGCGATGATGGCGTCGACGGCCGGCGGCAGGGAACGGTTGATGGAGGAGGGAGCGACCGGCTCCTCCTGAACGTGCGCATACGCTATGGCCAGCGGCGAGTCCGCCTCGAACGGCAGCCGCCCGGTGGTCAGTTGGAACAGCATGATGCCGACCGAGTACAGGTCGGAGCGCGCGTCGACCCCGCGGCCGAGGGCCTGCTCGGGCGACAGGTACTGCGGGGTGCCGACGACCATGCCGGTCTGCGTCATCGACGTGACGCCCGACTGCATGGCGCGGGCGATGCCGAAGTCCATGACCTTCACGACGTTGCGCTTGGTCATCATCACGTTGCCCGGCTTGATGTCCCGGTGGACCAGGCCCATCTCGTGGCTGATCTCCAGCGCCGCCAGCACGTCCGCGGTGATCTTCAGCGCCTTGTCGGCGGGCATCGCGCCGAGCTGGGCGACATCCGCGTCGAGCACCGAGCCGAGCGGCTTGCCCTCGATGTACTCCATGACGATGTACGGCGTCGTCATGCCGTCCATCTCGTCCTCGCCGGTGTCGAAAACCGAGACGATGTTCGTGTGGGTGAGCTTCGCCACGGCCTGCGCCTCGCGGCGGAAACGCTCACGGAAGGCCTGTTCGCGGCCCAGTTCGGTGTGGAGTGTCTTGATCGCGACCTGGCGGTCGAGCACCGAGTCGTACGCGAGGTGGACGGAGGCCATGCCGCCCTCGCCGAGCAGGTCACGCAGCTGATAGCGGCCACCGGCTAGCGACCGCCCCGCGTACCGGCCCTGTGCGGCGTCCTGGCTCATCTTCCTGCGTCCCCCATCGGCGCGCGCGAAAGCAGCTGGCGTGGCTCCCGCGATCGGTGATCCCTGATGATGCTGGTGATCCTTTGTGCGATTCCCGGCCAAGTCTGCCCCAGGGCACTGACACGTCAAGCGCGGTGCCCGATCCGTGACCGTACGCGAAAGAAGCGTCGCGGAAGCGTTACAGGGGGCGTACGCCCGGTACACAGAACTTGCACGAGTGAGCGCGGTGCGGGTTTCATGGCCGATCAACCTTTGAATCCACCTTGAATCCGTCGTGAACCCGTCGCGCATCCAACCCGGACCGGCCTCTTGCGTGAAGGCTGTAGCGTGGCCGACGGAGACCGTAACAAGTACCGCGCGGACCGCGGGCAGAAATGACGGCGAGGACTGATGGCACAGCAGCAGCGCTCTCAGGGCCCGTCCGACCCCGAGGCGACTGGTGGCGGCATGTCGGACGCGCCGGAGTTGTGGGGCAACGGCGGGCTTGTCGGAGACGGCCGGTACCGGATGACCTACAGACTCGGCCGGGGCGGTATGGCCGAGGTGTTCGCGGCCGAGGACGTACGGCTGGGCCGTACGGTCGCGGTCAAGCTGCTCCGCTCCGACCTCGCCGAAGACCCCATTTCCAAGGCCCGCTTCACGCGTGAGGCCCAGGCGGTGGCCGGTCTCAACCACCACTCCATCGTGGCTGTCTACGACTCCGGCGAGGACGTCGTGAACGGCACCCCCGTGCCGTACATCGTCATGGAGCTGGTCGAGGGCCGCACCATCCGCGATCTGTTGATCAACGCGGAGGCACCCGGTCCCGAGCAGGCGCTGATCATCGTCTCCGGTGTACTGGAGGCGCTCGCCTACTCCCACCAGCACGGCATCGTGCACCGCGACATCAAGCCGGCGAACGTCATCATCACCGACAACGGGGCCGTGAAGGTGATGGACTTCGGCATCGCGCGCGCCCTGCACGGGGCGTCGACGACGATGACGCAGACCGGCATGGTCATGGGCACGCCCCAGTACCTCTCCCCGGAGCAGGCGCTCGGCAAGGCCGTCGACCACCGCTCCGACCTGTACGCCACCGGCTGTCTGCTCTACGAACTCCTCGCGCTGAGGCCGCCGTTCATCGGTGAGACCCCGCTGTCGGTGGTCTACCAGCACGTCCAGGACATCCCGGTGCCGCCCTCCGAGGTCTCGGAGGGGGTGGCGCCGCCGGAGCTCGACGGCCTCGTCATGCGCTCCCTCGCCAAGGAGCCGGACGACCGGTTCCAGACGGCCGAGGAGATGCGCGGCCTCGTCCAGTACGGCCTGCAGATGCTGTACGACCAGGGCGGTCACACCGGCACCTGGAACACCGGGCCCGTCACTGTGCACGACGGCCGGCACACGCCGCCGGGCGGCATGTCCGGTACGGCGGTGATGCCGCACCCCGGTGACATGGGGACCTCGCAGACCCCGCAGCCGATCCTGCCCGGGTACGGCGGCGGTGGCCGGGGCGACGACGGCGGTTTCGAGGGGAACGGCAACCGGGGCACCGGCCGCGGCAAGCTGTGGATCCTCGCCGTCCTCGCGGTGATCGCCATCTCGGCGGGCGTCGCGCTGGCGCTGAACAACAACGGCGGTGGCACCGGCGGCGACACCGACACCACGAAGTCTCCGACGGCCTCGACGTCCAGCAAGGACAAGGACAACAGCGAGTCGCCCAGCGACGAGGTGACCGAGGAGGAGACGCAGGAGAGCACCGGCGCGGGCGAAAACCCCGACTACACGCCGTCGTACACTCGGTCCCCGTCCTTCAGCCCGTCGCCGACGCAGAGCCAGCCGACGGCGGACCCGACGACGGAGGAACCGACGACGGATGAACCGACTCCCTCGGAGGAGCCGGAGAGCTCGCCGGTCGAGTCCCCTGACGACGGTGGCAGCGGGGACACCGCCGGCCTGCCGGGCGGCATCGGCGACGACGAGGAGTGACCCGGTGGCGTGACCGGAGTGGCCCTCTCGGGGTCACTCCACGAACGCCGGCTCACTCCCACGCCGGGGTCACTCCACGAACGCCTCGCACACCGCGTCGTACTCCCGCGTCCACCACACCACCAGCGCCGAGGCCGCGGGGAACTGCGGGTCGGCGCGGGTGTCGCCGCGCTCGTAGTGCCAGCGCAGCATCCAGAAGTCGTTGAGCCGCTCCCACCACACGCGGTGCACGGCGGCCGCGAGTTCGGCCGGGGCGGCGCCGGCGGAACACCGGTACGCGCGCGCGTAGGACCGTACTCTCGCCAGGTCCAGGGCGCCGACCGGACGTACGAAGAAGATCACCGCCGCCCGGACCACCTCCTCCGCACGCGGCTGCACGCCGAGCCGGTCCCAGTCGAGGATCGCGGCGGGCACCTCGGACACGTCGTCCCGGTAGAGCACGTTGAACGGGTGGAAGTCCCCGTGCACCCACCCCACCGAACCGCCCCGGGGCGGCCGCCGTTCCGCGTGCCGCTCCAGCAGCTCCCGCCGCTCCAGCAGCCGATGCCGGGAGAGCGCGTCGAAGGCGTCGGCCGGCCGGTGACGTCGTACCCGGTCGAGCAGAGCGTCGATGAGGGCGAAGGTGCCGACGGGGTCCGCGCTCTCGGCCCCGACAGCTCCTGCACTCCCGACAGCCCCTATGACCCCTACGGCCCCCGCGCGGCCTTCGGCACGAGGCGCGGTGAGCGCCGTTCCCGGGCCCTGCCGCTGGGCCGGGATCAGCCGTTTCCGCGCCGGGATCACCCCTTTCCGAGCCGGCACCACCGGCTCCTGTGCCGGCATCACCCGCTCCAGAGACGCGTGCACGACGCCCAGGAGCGCCCCCAGGCGGCCGCACTGCCCGGTGGTGAGCTGGCCGCCGTGCCGGTGTCGGCCGTCGATCCACGGGTGCAGGGCGTAGGCGTGGCCGCCGATGACCGCGACCGTGCGCCCGTCGCGCCCGGCCAGTGGCGGGGCCACGGGCACGCCCAGGTCGGCGAGGCGCTGGGTGGCCCGGTGCTGGCGGGCGATCGCGGCCGGGTCGGCGGTCTCGGGGTCGAAGTGGTGTTTGAGGAAATATCGACCGCGGGTGGTGGAGAGCCGATAGCCGCGGTTGAGGAGCCCCTCGTCGACGGGTTCACAGGCCAGTGCGGACCCGGCGGCGTACTGCTCCAGCAGAGGGCCCAGAGGGGGCGCGTGGAGCACAGGGGGTGGTACAGGTGAGCGCGGCACGCGCCAGATGTTAGGGCACGCGCCACGCCGCTGACCTCATGCTTGTCACAGACAGTCGTTACCGATCACAGAGTGCACGGATCCGAACTGTGGCTCGACGCACAGACATGCGGACCGCATCGCCGCCACGCCCGAGAGGAAATAGGGCGATTCGGCCGTCTTCACGGATGGAGTAACTTCCACACGCGATCTCACGGCCCGCCTCCGGCGAAGTCTTCCCGTGGCCGGGGTGGCCGGGATAACGTGCCGGTGTTCCGGCCCCCTGCCAGGCTGTGACCAGTGCTGTGACCAGCAGCTGTTCCCGACGGACGCGACTTACTTGGACCCCCTAGTACCGAATTACTTGGAAATCCAAGGAAAATCGCAGGTCAATAGGGGTTTCACAGGAATGTGGAGCACTGGGTAACGTGCCTCGTGCAGGGCGCTCGCCGGGGCACCTGTCACGTCTGTTCCCGGCCAAGGGCACCCACCCCGTGCACGGGTTACCGGAAACAGGCGAGCCGCACTGGCTACCCGGCAACCCCGGGGGCCGGACCGACGGAGGAGCACACGTGACCGTGGAGAGCACTGCCGCGCGCAAGCCGCGACGCAGCGCCGCAGGCAAGACCGGCACCACCGGCAGCAAGGCCGCCGGCACCACCGGCACCAGGCGCGCCACTGCGAAGAAGCCGACCGACGCCCAGCCCGAACTCGTTCAGCTGCTGACGCCCGAGGGCAAGCGCGTCAAAAACGCCGAGTACGACCCGTTCGTCGCGGACATCACCGCCGACGAGCTGCGTGGCCTGTACCGCGACATGGTGCTGACCCGACGCTTCGACGCCGAGGCCACCTCCCTGCAGCGCCAGGGCGAGCTGGGTCTGTGGGCCTCGCTGCTCGGCCAGGAGGCCGCCCAGATCGGCTCCGGGCGGGCCACCCGCGAGGACGACTACGTCTTCCCGACCTATCGCGAGCACGGCGTCGCCTGGTGCCGAGGAGTCGACCCGGCCAATCTGCTCGGCATGTTCCGCGGCGTGAACAACGGCGGCTGGGACCCGAACAGCAACAACTTCCACCTCTACACGATCGTCATCGGCTCCCAGACGCTGCACGCCACGGGCTACGCCATGGGCATCGCCAAGGACGGCGCCGACTCGGCGGTCATCGCCTACTTCGGTGACGGCGCCTCCAGCCAGGGCGACGTCGCCGAGGCGTTCACCTTCTCCGCGGTCTACAACGCGCCGGTCGTCTTCTTCTGCCAGAACAACCAGTGGGCCATCTCGGAGCCCACGGAGAAGCAGACCCGCGTCCCGCTGTACCAGCGCGCCCAGGGCTTCGGCTTCCCGGGTGTCCGCGTCGACGGCAACGACGTACTGGCCTGCCTCGCGGTCACCAAATGGGCGCTGGAGCGCGCCCGCCGGGGCGAGGGCCCCACCCTGGTGGAGGCGTACACGTACCGCATGGGTGCCCACACCACCTCCGACGACCCCACCCGCTACCGCCACGACGACGAGCGGGTGGCCTGGGAGGCCAAGGACCCGATCGCGCGCCTGCGCGGCTACCTCGAGTCCGAAACGGACACGAACGAGGGATTCTTCGCGGAACTCGAAGCGGAGAGCGAGGCGTTGGGAAGGCGAGTGCGCGAAGTGGTGCGTGCCATGCCCGACCCGGACCACTTCGCCATCTTCGAGAACGCGTACGCGGACGGACACGCGCTCGTGGACGAGGAGCGCGCCCAGTTCGCCGCGTACCAGGCGTCGTTCGCCGATGTGGACGTAGAGGAGGGCGAGTAGCGATGACCACGCAGACAGCCGCGCAGACGGCAGGGCAGACCGCCGGGCATTCCGCCGTGAAGAGCATGGCGGTCGCCAAGGCGATCAACGAATCGCTGCGCAGGGCCCTCGAAGCCGACCCCAAGGTCCTCGTCATGGGCGAGGACGTCGGCAAGCTCGGTGGAGTGTTCCGGGTGACGGACGGCCTGCAGAAGGACTTCGGCGAGGAGCGGGTGATCGACACCCCGCTCGCCGAGTCGGGCATCGTCGGCACCGCGATCGGCCTGGCCCTGCGGGGCTACCGCCCGGTGGTGGAGATCCAGTTCGACGGCTTCGTCTTCCCCGCGTACGACCAGATCGTCACCCAGCTCGCCAAGATGCACGCGCGCTCCCTGGGCAAGGTCAAGCTCCCCGTCGTCGTCCGTATCCCGTACGGCGGCGGCATCGGCGCGGTCGAGCACCACTCCGAGTCCCCGGAGGCGCTGTTCGCGCACGTGGCGGGCCTGAAGGTGGTCTCGCCGTCGAACGCGTCGGATGCCTACTGGATGATGCAGCAGGCGATCCAGAGCGACGACCCGGTGATCTTCTTCGAGCCCAAGCGGCGCTACTGGGACAAGGCCGAGGTCAATCCGGAGGCCATCCCCGGCCCGCTGCACAAGGCCCGTGTCGTCCGTGAGGGCACCGACCTCACGCTCGCCGCGTACGGCCCGATGGTGAAGCTCTGCCACGAGGTCGCCGACGCGGCCGCCGAGGAGGGCAAGGCCCTGGAAATCCTGGACCTGCGGTCGGTGTCCCCGCTGGACTTCGACTCGATCCAGGCATCAGTGGAGAGGACGCGCCGCCTGGTGGTGGTCCACGAGGCCCCGGTGTTCTTCGGCTCGGGCGCGGAGATCGCCGCCCGCATCACCGAGCGGTGCTTCTACCACCTGGAGGCCCCCGTCCTCCGCGTCGGCGGGTATCACGCCCCGTATCCGCCGGCCCGCCTGGAGGAGGAGTACCTGCCGAATCTGGACCGGGTGCTCGACGCCGTCGACCGCTCGCTGGCGTTCTGAGGGAGAGGTCCGTGACGACGATGACAGACACGTCTCCGCGCGAGTTCAAGATGCCCGACGTGGGCGAGGGACTCACCGAGGCCGAGATCCTCAAGTGGTACGTCCAGCCCGGTGACACCGTCACCGACGGCCAGATCGTCTGCGAGGTCGAGACGGCCAAGGCCGCCGTCGAACTGCCCATCCCGTACGACGGTGTCGTACGCGCACTGCACTTCCCCGAGGGCACCACGGTCGACGTCGGCACGTCGATCATCGCGGTGGACGTGGCGGGCGGTGCCGTCCCGGCTTCGACACCCTCACCGGCACCGGCACCGGCCTCGGCCGAGGGAGCCGTGCCTGCCGCCGAGCCCGCCGCGAAGCCCGAGCCCGCGGCGGTGCCGGCGGCCAAGAAGCCCGAGGGCCGCAAGCCGGTCCTCGTCGGCTACGGGGTGGCCGAGTCGTCCACGAAGCGCCGCCCCCGCAAGGGGGTCCTGGCCGCGGCGGCGCCCACTGAGGACACGCTGTACGCGGCCACCGCGATCCAGGGCATCCAGGGCATCCAGGGCGAGTTGAACGGGCACGGGCAGGGGAGCACCACGCGTCCGCTGGCGAAGCCGCCGGTCCGCAAGCTGGCCAAGGACCTCGGTGTGGACCTGGCGACGGTCACCCCGTCCGGCCCGGACGGCGTCATCACCCGTGAGGACGTCCACGCGGCCGTGGCCCCGCCGACGGCCCCGGAGCCCGTGGTGGAGGCGCCCGTAGCCCCGGCCGCCCCCGCCGTCGCCGCGGCGCCGGTGGCGTCGTACGACGGCGCGCGCGAGACCCGTATTCCGGTCAAGGGTGTCCGGAAGGCGACGGCGGCGGCGATGGTCGGCTCGGCGTTCACCGCTCCGCACGTCACGGAGTTCGTGACGGTCGACGTGACCCGCACGATGAAGCTGGTCGAGGAGCTGAAGCAGGACAAGGAGATGCGGGGGCTGCGGGTGAACCCGCTGCTCCTGATCGCCAAGGCCCTGCTGGTCGCGATCAGGCGACACCCGGACATCAACGCCTCCTGGGACGAGGCCGCCCAGGAGATCGTGGTCAAGCACTACGTGAACCTGGGCATCGCGGCGGCCACCCCGCGGGGCCTGATCGTCCCGAACATCAAGGACGCCCACACGAAGGCGCTGCCGCAGCTGGCCGAGTCGCTGAGCGAGCTGGTCTCGACGGCGAAGGAGGGCCGGACCTCCCCGGCCGCCATGCAGGGCGGCACGGTCACCATCAGCAACGTCGGCGTCTTCGGCATCGACACCGGCACGCCGATCCTCAACCCCGGCGAGTCCGCGATCCTCGCGGTCGGCGCGATCAAGCTCCAGCCGTGGGTCCACAAGGGCAAGGTGAAGCCCCGGCAGGTCACCACCCTGGCGCTCTCCTTCGACCACCGGCTGGTGGACGGGGAGCTGGGCTCCAAGGTGCTGGCGGATGTGGCGGCGATCCTGGAGCAGCCGAAGCGGCTGATCACCTGGGCGTGAGGTCCTCGACTGGATAGGCTCACTGTGAAGGCGC